>SWDS01000010.1:614115-697143 GCA_005116745.1 Nitrospira sp.
GTCGCCGAATAGGGCAACCCACCGACATAGATCTTCGAACCCATCGGGGTTCCTCCTTTAAAATAATGACATTGTCTTGAACACGAGGAACGGGGAAGGAGCGGGCCGAAGACGCGATCGATGCAGCGACTTAGGTCTGACTTCCGACAAGATTCCCGGACAAGGCAACATCGGCATTGTGGGTCTCCTCTGATGAACACTCGGTATCGCCGAGACCCAGGGCGACATGAGCCTGTGTAACCCTAGCACAGGACCACTTGGATTACAACATCACTCCCCGACTCGAACCAAGAGCCCGTGCTCCTTACAATAGGCGATCGTCCTATAGAACCATGCAACGACGACCACAAGGAACGCCCCGTTCAGACACACGGCCCAGGCAAGATTCCCAAGGGGCGAGGCCCCTCCACTCAAGACGGTCCGCATGCCCTCAAAGATATGTGCCGCTGGATTTGCCCATGCAATCATCTGCAGCCATGTGGGCAAGACCTCCAGTGGATAGAAGACACAGGAGATCGGCTGAAAGAGAAACACCATGCTCCAAGCAAGTACTTCGGCTTCTTGTCCGAATCTCATAATCAGTGAGGTCGTCAACACGCCGATAATCCAACCGGTAATGACCAAATTGAGCACGAACGGCATGAGCCATATTCCGACAATCAGGATGTTGTACGAATAAAAAAGAAGAGCACTACCCGCCATGACAATCGACACGACCGTCACTTTCATTATGCTCATGGCCATCGTGGCGGTCAGAAACTCGCTCGGTTTCAGCGGGCTGGCAAACAGGTTCATCAAGTTACGCGCCCAGAGCTCTTCGAGAAAGGCAATCGTGATCCCCTGTTGCGATCGGAACAACATGTCCCAGAGAATCAATGCGCCCAAAAAAAAGGTCACGAATCCTGGAACCTGGCTTTGGTATCGAGCGAGGTAGAGCGTGATAAACCCCCAGATCACGAGATCCAGAAAGGGCCAGTAGAAGATTTCCATAATGCGGGGCAAACTACGTCGATAGAGATAGAGATGCCGGACGAGCAATGCCGTGACGCGGTACAGTTTCATTGGCACGTCTTCTGGTCATGTCCATCGTGACAGCCACCGCATCCCTGATGCATACCGAGAAGGTTCTCCCTGAGATGCCGGACTCCCGCAGCCAGGTGTGTCCCTGCCCGTTGACCGTCTGGCATCCGCCGCAGCCCAAGGCCAGCCAGCACCGTTGGCATCCCCAGGAGCCCCATTACGAACACGGACGTTATGCGCTCAAAGCCACCCATCCACCACACAAGAGCAATCACCAAGACAAGCGGCACACATCCTCCCACCACACTCATGAACACCACGCGCCAACCACACGTGCCGCGGCTCAGCCCAACCAGGCTGATCGCCAACCAAAAGACCCCCCAGGCCGCGCTGAGTACCAGCCCTCCGGTCATGAATCCGGCAACACTATTGACTACTATATCTGTCATGATGCCTGCCGCTGCTCCCGTGCAAACTTCAAGAAGACCTCCTCCAAATCCGCTTTCCCGAATCGATCGATAATTTCCCGTGCCGTTCCCTCTGCCACAATGCGTCCACGCTGAAGAAAAATAATGCGATCCGACATTTCTTCCATCTCACGCATGTTATGAGACGTATAGAGGATGCTCAGTCCGGATGCTCGCCGTTCTTCTTTCAGCAACAACCTGATCTTCTCCGCAATATCGGGATCCAAACTCGCCGTCGGCTCGTCAAGAAACAGAATGCGCGGTTCTGTCAGGAACGCCTTTGCCAATGTCAGTCTCGTCATCTGCCCTGACGACAGCTTGCGGGTAATCTTGCTGCGAAACTCTTCCATCTCCAGTTTTTTGATGATGTCGTTCACGCGCCGCGCTCTATCTGAAATCCCGTAGAGACGCGCAACAACGCTTAAATTCTCTTCTACCGTGAGCGCCTGAGGCATAGAGATGTAGGTGGACGAGAAGTTGACCTGCTGCAGAATCTCTTCGCGATGAGTCGAGAGATCCAGCCCGAACATGTGGATGGAACCAGCCGTCGGGGTCACGAGTCCCAAGAGCATCTGAATGGTGGTGGTCTTCCCGGCTCCGTTCGGGCCCAAGAGTCCGAGAATTTCCCCCTGTCTGATCTCAAAAGAAACCTCATTGACCGCCACAAAGTCGCCGAACCGCTTGGTCAGAGTTGACGCTTTCAGTACTGGGATAGCCATCACGTGGGTGGATTCAGTCGATCAATTGAACAACAAGGTGCCGGTGATCTTCTCCGGGATATGACAGGTCTCGCATTTTCGGTCCAACACGTTCCCGCCATACTGCGCCTTCCCATCATGGCAGCGGAAACAGTCACTGAGTGCCCTCTCGCGAAGATAGGAGCCCTCCGGATGAGTCGGGTGCCACGGCTGGCTGTCGGCCGAGACATGTCCGCGTGGAATGACAATGGGATACCCCTTGATGGGGGCATCGTGCACAACCCCAGAATGACAGGTCGTACAACCTTCATCCTGTCCACGGACGCTGAACGCCTCCATATGTTGGCGATGCTTCATGACCAACCCCACCTCATTCACTGGTGATGGAAGATCCCGCGGCGCCGTCTCGGACACACGCAGGATATGACGGTGGCAACTGAGACAGACTCCGGAATCCACCTTGGCCTTGAGATTGTGCGCGTCGGTCGGCGTTCCAAAGACGTAGATGGCTGTATCTCTGACTCCCGCCACGACCTTATCGGACAACCAGCCTTGCACACCAGGCCTCACATGACAGGCAACACAGGTAACGTCTTTATGAGAAGACTTGGCCCAGCTCTCATACGCAGGGGCAATCGTGTGGCATCCTGCGCAGAACGTCGGGTGATCAGTAAGCGGTATCGCGGTTCCAACCAGAGCCATCGCTCCGATGACGAGGATCAACAGCAGCGTGGCCTTAGGCTTCCAGCTCATGCTCCCGTCGTCTACGGGGGAAATGTTTGATCAAAATGGCGGCGACCCCAGCCACATCGTCCAGATGAAGCACCGGCACAGGCAGGGTAATCGGCTTGTCGGAGACCACCGCCAGAAGACCGTCAGGAGAGTATGAAATTTCACCGAGCTGATCACGAACGATGATGATCTTCGGGTACCCTTCGCTTTTCCACCCTTCGGCGATAATGAGGTCGTAGGACGCATCCACGAAACGATCTCGTACTTCCTCCACCTTCAGCTGTTCAGACACATCGGCAAACAAGGCAAGGCTCCCCTTCGAGACCACCACGACACTACTGGCGCCGGCACGTTTATGACGCCAACTATCCTTTCCTTCCGTATCAAGATCAAACCCGTGGCCGGCATGCTTCACCGTCGCCACCCGGTACCCGGCCTTGACCAACTCGGGGATGAGGCGTTCGATCAAGGTCGTTTTGCCGCTGTTCGACCGACCGATAAACGAAACAATTGGAATGGACATGTGTGACCGTTATGTGCGGTTAATCTAGCAGCAGGAGAGCCGATGGGCCTCGGTATGCCCATGCTCGGTTTTCGCAGGCCATGCCTCACCGCTCAATAACTGAACCGACACCTCGTCGCCAGGATTGAGCCGCTCAACGTCCACCGGCACATCGATGAGACAATTCGCCTTGACCATAGAGGTGAGCATACCGGACCCCTGGGCTCCAGTCGTTCGAACCTTGAACACACCGTCTTCGCTCGTGAGTATGCCGCGCAGGAAATGCCGACGATCGCCACGCTTGGAAAATCGTTCCTGGAATTTGGCTTGAACCACCGGACGCCCATAGCTCCGACACCCGCTCATTTTGAGTAACGCGGGTCTCACCAACTGCTCGAAGGTCACCATTGAGGAAACTGGGTTGCCTGGGAGACCGAATGCGAGCTTGCCCTGGATCTTCCCGAAGGCCAGCGGCTGCCCAGGCCGGATGGCGAGTTTCCAGAAATTCATCTCGGCGCCGAGCTCACGGAACACCGCTTTGGTGAAATCATAGTCCCCCATCGAGACGCCGCCTGACAACACCAGAATATCCGCATTCAGCCCCTGAGAAATTTTTTCTTTGAGCGCCGCCGGTGTATCGCGAGCGATGCCGAGTAAGAACGGAATGCCTCCCGCTTCCTGCACAGCCGCAGCGATCCCATAGCTGTTCGAGTTGATGATCTTCTCCTCGCTGAACCGCTCATCCAAGTCAGCCAGCTCATCACCGGTCGATAGAATCGCCACCCGTGGCCGCTGGTGGACAAACACAAACGACTTGGCAAGGATCGCCAACATCCCGACCTCGCCAGGACGAATTCTGGTGCCTTTGGCGATGATGCAGTCCCCTTTCTTCACGTCTTCTCCCTGCGGCCTAATGTTAGCCCCCTTGGGCTCCGCCAGAAACACGCGGACCAAATCAGGCGCCTGTTCCGTATCCTCGACTTTTATGACCGTATCCGCCCCTCGGGGGATCGGGGCCCCGGTCATGATCCGGATGGCCTGACCAGGACCGACGGCTTTTGAAGGCATGGTCCCGGCAGGAACATCCTCAATGACCGAGAGCGTGACTGGTTTCTGAATGGCGTGCTCCTGCTTGATATCTTCCCATCTGACGGCAAACCCATCCATGGCTGAGTTATCCCACGGCGGATTATCGCGCTCAGCGACAATGTCTTCACCGAGGACACGGCCCAAGGCGTCTAGAATCGAGACTTTTTCAAGACCCAACGACGGCGCAGCATCGAGCACCACCTTTTGCGCATCGTAGAGTTGGGTCAATCCGGTCATCGGATCCGCAGCGTTCACTAATGATCTCCCTTCAGCAATCCTGTCGTCGTCCGCCCCACTTTCAGCAACGAGGCACTCTTTTTACAGAAGGCTTCAACCTGATTGGCGATCTGGTGGTACGCTTCTGCCGTCGGCGAGTCAGAGTTGAACAGGGCAAAGGGTTCACCCGCATCTGACTGTGTCACCACATCGGGATCGAGTGGAATCCGTCCCAAAAATGGGACGCCCATATCAAGCGCGGACGCTTCCCCACCACCCTTTCTGAAGACATCAATCTGAGCATGACAATGTGGACACTCGAGCCCACTCATGTTTTCCACGATCCCGACGATCGGCACCTCGCTATCCTTACAAAACGTCACCGACTTTCGGGAATCAAGCAGCGCCACTTCCTGTGGCGTCGTGACAATCACGGCGCCGCTCACCGAGCCGAGCAGATCAATGGTCGTGACCGACTCGTTTCCGGTTCCCGGCGGGAGATCGATCAGGAGAAAGTTCAAATCCTGCCAATCGACCCCTCCGAGCAGCTGATTGATGAATTCGTACTTGTAGGCATCGCGCCAGATAATTGGGTCATCCGAGTTCTGCAACAGAAACGACATCGAGGCGATCTTCAAATTGTAGGCTTGAAAGGGAATAATCCCCCCGGACGTGCTGACCTTGAGCTTCTGACCTTCCGCACCAACCATTTTCGGAATGTTCGGACCATGAATATCCATATCACAGATTCCGACATGCCATCCCTTGAGCGCGAGGCTCACCGCAATGTTGGTCGTGCAGGTGCTTTTCCCCACACCGCCCTTATTGCTCATGATGAGCACTTTGTGCTCGATGCGCTCCATCCGCTTGGCGACCAGCCATCGGCTATGTCCTTCTTTATCCTTCTGGCATCGCTCGTTTTCGTCGCAGATAGCACAGGCCCACATATACGTACAAGCATCGCTATTCCCGCTTCCGGTATTGATAACATTGAGTTCACGTGCCATAGGATTTCTTTTCTGCGACCATTGCTGTCGCTCGCCCTCGTCGTTAGTGGTGTCGCCCTCCGGGAACGCCGACATAATCATCACCCGAAGATTTCGGCATCGACATGCCCGAAGTAGTTCCCCCGGCCCCTACCCCGGCCATGGCGACTGTCGGAACACCTGCCTGCTGATTTTCAGCAGCTGCCTTCTTGCCAAATACCTTCGCGCCGAAGATGCCGACCCAGTAAAGAAGAAACATGGGGCCAGCCATCAACATCTGATTAAAGGGGTCCGGCGTAGGCGTCAGAATCGCGGCGATGATAAACGATCCTAACAACGCCCACTTCCAATACTGAATCAGGAACGGCGCATCGACCCAGCCCAACTTGGCCATGAGAGTGATGGCCAGCGGCACTTCAAAAATTAGTCCAAAGACCGTCAAGAACCACAGGGCAAACCCGACATACTGGGCGATCGAGATTTGCGGCACGAATCCCGCGTTCACTCCGTACGAAATCAAAAAATTCAAGGCGAAGGGAAGAATGAAAAAAAACGAGAACCCGACCCCGGCGTAGAAGGCCAACGCGCTCACACAGACAAACGGCCCGACAAACCGTCGCTCCTGAGCATGCAGTCCCGGAACGACGAACCGCCAGATCTCATACAGGAGATACGGCATGGCAAGCACAATAGCAAACAGCCCCGCGACCTTGACGTTCTGCCAGAGGGCCTCCGCCGGCGCAAGAAAGACAAACGGCACCGTTGGCAAATCGGTCGGTTCCCAAGTTAATTGGCTCGGCACGAACATGTTCTGGAGCGGAACCCGCAGCCATTTGACCAGCGCATCGGCATAAAAAAACGTCCCCATGAACACGACCGCCAGGGCGATCACCGCACGGGTGAGCCGGACCTGGAACTCCACGAGGTGTTCCATAACCGGCATCTTCTTGTCTTCCAGCGGCTTGAAGACTGAATCTTGCAGCCACTGGCTCAGCTTATTCAGCACAGAGCCTCGTACATTTTTGAATCTGTCGATCCGCCAATCTTGATGATCAAGCCTCTGGCAATCACCAGATCGACGGATCAACAAATACCCCTGTGCGTCTTACTTCGGATTCACCGCCACAAACAGGCTGTTCCCTTGCCGATTGACCAACAGCACGGCAAGTTCGTCTTTCTTGATATTTTCTGCGACCTTTTGATAATCGCCCAACGTCTTGATGGGCTCATGATTGACTTCTTGAATCACATCACCACGCTGGAGCCCGGCTGCCTCTCCCGGCCCACCCGGTTCCACGGAGGTGATCACGACTCCGGCCGTTTTCGCGGAAATATTCAACTGACTCATCAACGCATTATCCAACGTTTGGACACGCAACGACGCGAGTACATTGTCCGGAAGCTTCATCGTGTCGCCCGCATCCTTCGGCGGAGACGGCTCTTTCTTGGCCAGCAGTTCATCCGATGGGCGTTCGGCAACCTTCACCGCGATCAGTTGCTCCTTGCCTTCGCGCAACACCTTGACCTGCGCGTCTTTTCCGACCATCGTTCGCGCGACAAGATTGCGCAGCTGGCTGACACTCTGCACTTCCTTGCCATTAAAGGCCACGACGACATCGCCTCGCTTGACTCCTGCGGCATGGGATGGGCCATTCTCATTGACATCGCTGATCAAGACCCCCTTCCGCTGCTCCGGGAGTTTGAACGATTTCGCCAAGGCCGGCGTAATTTCTTGGATCGCAACACCCATCCATCCTCGTACGACCTTGCCTGTTTTCTGCAGACTGTCCACGATATCGAGCGCGATGCTGCTGGGAATCGCAAACCCGATCCCTTCCGACCCGCCGGTGCGCGAGAAAATCGCGGTGTTGATCCCGATCAGATCTCCATTCATGTTGACGAGCGCTCCACCCGAATTCCCAGGATTGATGGCCGCGTCGGTCTGAATGAAATCTTCATAGTCCGCAATGCCGACATTGCCACGCCCAAGGGCGCTGATGATGCCGAGCGTGACGGTCGAGCTCAGGCCAAACGGACTTCCCACCGCCAGCACCAGATCACCGACTTGTAACTTTTCATACTCCGCCCATTTCATCGACGGCAGATCCTTGGCCTCAATCTTGATGACCGCCAAATCCGTCTTTGGATCGGTGCCCACCACCTTTGCCGAAAACTCGCGCCGATCGCTAAGGGTCACCGTAATCTGCGTGGCTCCTTCAACGACGTGATTATTGGTCACGATGAACCCGTTGGCATCAAAGATGACTCCGGATCCAGCACTCTGATCCGGGCGGCCATGCGGCGCGGGTGGACCATGCGGGCCTGGCGGGGGGGTTGGCAATTCTCCACCTCCCGGCTCATCACCAGGAGGAGGCGTGCCGAACGGATTAGGCGGCATTCCTCCGCGTCTCCGGCTTCCCTCTCCTCCACCCGTCACCGCGATATTTACGACAGCCGGAGTGGTCTTTTTCACGATCTCCGAAAAGCCTTGAGCCCATGCCGGAGGGACGCCAGCAGCTGAGACAGGTGACACGCATCCGCTTCCGACAAGAGCACACAGGGCCAAGCCACCACCAAGAAGCACGTTTGTCGTTTGCTGAGTCCAATTGACCATATCTGAATTCCTCCAGGATGTGACTCTCATCGAGAGTGCTATTGGGAACGAGCATCTCCACACATCGAACACTTCATCTTACACTACTCTTTCAACGGGCTTCAAAGAGGAAAAGTCCTTTTATTACGGGCAAAGTCTGTCATGAGAGAAATCTAATCAAAGAAGTTCCCACCTCCTCAAAGACTTCCATTCTGCTCATAGCAAGTCAGACAGCCAGACGGTTGCCTTTCATCTGATGTTTCCAGTACGGTGGCGGACGACCGCAGCGAAATGGTCGCCATAGGTCATGCGGTGATTCCGACAGAACGACTCAATCATATCAGGCTTGTCACAGGGACGTGGATTCTATGCGTGCTGCTCCTTGCCGCGTGTGTCAAACCTCTTGAATTTCCCCCACTAGGGGACCCGTTGCCCGTCAGCGCCAAGCTGGACATTGCCACACCGATCAAAGACCTGACGATTCGCTACAGCGATTCCTGCGGACAGCTCCAGGAAATTCCGCTGGGCGATCGACTCCAGGAGGCCGTACGGGAAGGCCTTCGGCGAACGTTCAACACGACGGTTGACGGCGGCGCCGGCGATACCGCCCCACCTGATTATGTCATTCACGTTGATCTCGTCGATTCATCGTTCGACCTCAACAAGGAGGCCTTGTACGATCGGGCCCCTGCCGTCTTACACCTCAACGCCATCGCTCGCATCCACGATCGAAAGGGAGCGTTGCTCCGTCAGACGGACATCAAAATTGACCGCCAGGAACGGCTGCGACTTGAACAGCTCTCCAAGAACTGCAACTATCTGATCGACCCCTTCATCCGCGATACCGTCATCGATTTTGCGACACGTGTCTCGCTCGATGCCAGACAAGCCGTGACCGGCCAGGAAACCGCCTCCTCGACCGAGTTGAGTCCGATACCGGGGGGAAGCGTGGGCGCATCCTCGGCGTCACCATCACAGGCTCTTCGATTTAAGGCCATGCTGCTCGACGAGAACAGTAATCTGATTCTTGAAGGAGGCGAGCATGTGCGGGTGCGTGTGGATATTATCAATGCGGGAACGAGAGTGATTGAGAGCGCCTCTGCTTCGCTCACCGGAACCCCGGTTGTCATCGAGCAATTCCCCGCCACGACACTGCCGATCCCGCCGCTCCAACCGGGCCAAACAAAATCGCTCGAGTTCATCGCGACCCTCCCCCCGACCAAGCAGGCACAACAGGCCGCGATCCATGTCACCGTCGCCGAATCGGGAGGAGCCGAGGCGCCGTCCCAAACCCTGTCGTTGACCATTCAGCCAGCCGGAATCGGCAACGACGGCGTCAACCAAATTCCCGCACCGGCGCCGGGCTTTCACCAGCCTCAGACCTACCTCGTCTCGATCGGGGTCGGCGCCTATCGCGATCCCAAGCTCACGCCCCGCCGCTACGCCGCGACAGATGCGGAGACCGTCGCCGCTTATTTTCAGTCGGTCGGTGGCGTCCCCCCGTCCAACCTCCGGCTGTTGCACAACCAGAAGGCACTCCGCGCCGATATCCACGAAGCACTGTACGGCTGGCTCCCACAACATGCGGCCAAGGATGCCGTCGTGATCGTCTATTTTTCGGGACAGGCGATGGTCACGCCGTCCGGCGACATCTTGCTGACCCTGTATGACGGAAAGGCTGGGGACTCGACGCGACTTTACCCACTCACTGATCTGGAGTCCGCCTTCGCCAGACTCAAGGCCAAACAGATCATTTTCCTGTTTGACGGCATGGTCTCCAGACTGCGCGGCGATACCAAGGGGAAGCCCGCATCACCCCGCTGGGAACTTGGTGGAGGACATACGGTCGGACTGATCGGAGGCGAAGACATGACGAAGGGGCTGGAAGACGACCAACACCACCATGGCCTCTTCACCTACTACCTCTTGAAAGGGCTCCGAGGAGAGGCCGACACCAACCGCAACGGAACTGTCACATTCGGAGAACTCGCCGGCTACGTGCGTCAGAAAGTCGCCTGGGCGGCAAAGACTCAATTCAATCAAGAGCAACGGCCCCTGCTGCTTCCCCCGCTCAAACCAGACGACCCAGCTGCCTCACTCGTCCTGACCACACTTCCTTCGCTCACCTCTTCAGAAGCGCCCTAACCCGCACAATCCCAGACGATTCCTCTGATACGTAGCTCAACCAACAGCGCTGCTCGCCGCCCGTATGAGTACGCGAGTCTTTTTGCAGCATGCTAAGGCACGGAAATGCGATCAGCTTGACTGACAGTGGCTTGGGCGCGAGGATCGGTGCCGCCGAGTTCCAAATACCGGCGAAAGGCCTCCACCGACTGAGCCTGATCATTGAGATGATCGGCATACAGTGCCCCCAATGCGAAGTACACATCCCGATAGGTGTTGTTCACAACCAAAGCTTGTCGGAGAGCCGCTTCAGCTTCCGCAAACTCGCCGCGTTTTTCGTGAATCAATCCCAGCGTATAAAACGAATCGGGGTTTCCCGGCGCATACTTTACTGCAAGGAGGCCGGTCGCCAAGGCCTCGTCGAGATTCGGCACCACTTCCAATCGAACATAACTCTTCAGCACGTACGCATTCCCATAGGTCGGATCGTAACTGATCGCGCGATCCAGTTGTTCTAAGGCTTCTTCTCCTGATTTCCCTTCCTGCAACAGCGCGAGGGCTCGTTCGTAGTGAGCCTTCGCCTCCCGTTGCCGCTCAGAAGGAGTCCGAGGACCGGCACCAAGCATAAACGCCGACCTCCGTCCTTCGACCAACGCCGTGTCTCCATCCCCCTCGATGCGGAGACTAGATGGACGTTGCGTACCATTGGAGGCCTCCTCAACCTGTCGCACCACATAGGTCCCCAACTCAGAAGCCATGAGCCAGCCGTTTCCGTCCAGATCGGCAGTACCAGACAGTCCGATCAATAGTGTCTGCACAAAACGACTACTTTTCTCAGCGCGAACAGCGGTCTCTCCTTTACCTGCTGCGCTGATGACTTGGACCGCACGCCGATCCGTATCCGATTCTGGAGCCACACGCCCTTCCAATGACAGTCCCGATGGCTTAGTTGTTTCCCATCCGAATACCGGCGCATCGAGAATGAGGAGCGTGTGTTTGGAAGCCGACCGCCTCGTAAATTCTTTTAAGTGCTCAACCGTGATCGACTTCGTGGCATTGTTGACCGGCGCATCAAACGGCACGAGATACCCTCGATCGTACCCATCAGGATCCTGCATAGACCCAGCATGGCCCGTAAAGAACACAACGAGCCGATCCATGCGCCCAACTTTTCTCGGCAACAGGTCGTTGAACAACTGCTGCAGGCGTCGCGAGCTTGCATCCTTGTCGTAGAACTCGACCACCTCGTCGAACCCTAACCGCCGAAACGCCTCAGCCACCTTCTTGGCATCACTGATCGCTCCCGGGACAGGAGGAGCCAAAACGTAGTTCTCGATCCCAATAATGATCGCCCACGACTTGTAGTACAGGCCTTCCGGCTTGCCCGATTGAGCCTCAGCCGTCGACAGGGCGACGACTAAAAACAGCCCAAACACATGAACGCCCCGTACGAGCAGCCTCAAGAGCCCACGCAACAAGTACTTCTTCCTATAATGCTGTTCGCTGGTCATCGAGTCAGCCTATCTCCGGCCTAGACAGGTGTCAAGAAACAGAATCGAGAGAAGCCTCTAGCAGGCTACGGAGCAACTGTATGGTTGCAGGCATCCCCGACTTTCTCCATAATTGCGCAGCCGATGATGGACCGTGCTGAGGAAGGAGACGCGACCGCCATGAGCGAAAAGATTGAGACCCTGTTGAAGGAAAGTCGGACGTACCAGCCGACCGCTAAGACGATAGCCGAAGCCTATATCAAAGACTACGAGACCGAGTACAAACAATCCATCGCCGATCCTGAAGCGTTTTGGAACCGTGAAGCCAAGGAGCTGGAATGGTTTTCTCCTTGGGGCAAGGTCCTGGAGTGGAACTATCCATGGGCGAAATGGTTTGTCGGCGCACGATGCAACATCGCCTACAACTGTTTGGACCGCCACATGAAGACCTGGCGCAAGAACAAAGTGGCCCTGATCTGGGTGGGAGAAAACGATCAGGAACGCATCTTCACCTATGCTGAGCTGTACCGACAAGTGAACCGCTGCGCCAACGCCCTCAAAAAGCTTGGCATCGAGCAAGGCGATCGTGTCACCATCTATTTACCGAAGATCCCCGAACAAGTCATCGCCATGCTGGCCTGCGCCAGAATCGGCGCGATCCACAGCGTCGTCTATTCAGGGTTCAGCGCCCCTGCCCTCGCCAACCGTATCAACGATGCCGAGGCCAAGCTGGTAATCACCGCAGATGTCGGGTTCGACCGCGGCAAGACCATCCAATTAAAGCCAGTGGTGGACGAGGCCATCAAAACCTGCCCGACGATCGACCATGTGGTGGTCGTACGCCGCGAGGTCCAGGGTCCAGCTCTTTCCGCCCCAAAGGAAATTGACTGGAAAGAGTGGCTTGAATGTGAGCGACCAGTTTGTGAAGCAGCACAGCTGGATGCCGAAGCCCCGCTCTATATCCTCTACACGTCCGGGACAACCGGGAAACCCAAGGGGGTCGTCCATGTCCATGGAGGGTACATGGTCGGCACCTATACCACGACGAAGTATGTGTTCGACCTGAAAGATGATGACGTGTACTTCTGCGTGGCTGATCCAGGGTGGGTCACAGGCCACAGCTATATCGTCTATGGTCCACTGCTCAATGGCGCAACCATTCTGACTGCGGAAGGGAAACCAGATTATCCCAATCCTGGGCGCTGGTGGGATCTCATCGAGCGGTATGGGGTCTCGATTTTCTATACGACGCCGACCGCGATCCGCCTGCTCATGCGCTACGGCGAAGATTGGCCGAAGAAATTTGATCTCTCGACGCTCCGTATCCTCGGGAGTGTTGGAGAACCGATCAATCCAGAAGCCTGGGAATGGTATCACCGCGTGACGGGCGGGGACAAACCGATCATGGACACCTGGTGGCAGACAGAAACGGGATCGATCTTGATTACCCCACTTCCCACCGTGCCGCTGAAACCAGGCTCGGCCACGCGCCCATTTTTTGGCATTGAAGCCGATGTCGTCGATCGCGAGGGCAACAGCCTCCCCGCCAACGCCGGTGGCTTCGCCGTCATCAAGAAACCCTGGCCCTCCATGATGCGCACGATCTACAAAGATCCTGAGCGGTACAAGACCTATTGGAATACGATTCCCAACTGCTATACCGCCGGTGACATCTGCCACAAAGACGCAGATGGGTATATGTGGTTCATGGGTCGAGCAGATGACGTCATCAAGGTAGCGGGCAATCGGCTTGGAACCGCCGAAGTGGAAAGCGCGTTGGTCAGCCACCCTGCCGTTGCGGAGGCTGCCGTCATCGGCAAACCCCATAAGACGGTCGGTGAATCCATTAAGGCCTTTATCATTTTGAAGCAGGGAGAAGAGGAAAGTCCGGCACTGATCAAATCGATCAAAGATCAGGTCTTGAAAGAGCTGGGGAAAATCGGCGTGCCATCGGAAATTGACATTGTGTCGTCGCTACCAAAAACTCGCTCCGGAAAAATCATGCGCCGTGTGCTGAAAGCGAAAGAACTCGGACAAGACCCAGGGGATATTTCAACCATCGAGGAGTGACGGGATTGGGACGGGGCGGTCGAAAACCAGGGGAGCCGATCTATTTGCGACGGCACTTGATCGTGCTTGCCCTGGCAGTGGGTCTGCCCGTGGTGCTGTTGCAGCTCTACAAGATCTACGTGGGCCCAGTGAGCTTCGGTGCGCAGATGGGATTTGGAATTCTCGTCTCAATCTTCGCCGGTATCATCCTCTACTACACCTACAGATCATCGGCACAGAATCAGCCGTAGAAAGCGTCTGGTTCTTCCCCAGGGGATGATGTAGAAAGCAATTTTCTTGTTTCAGACCAGCGAGAAGTTCGCCACCTTCCCCACACCACCCACAGAGTATCAGAATAGACTGAGCTCACCTTAGTCCCAACACAGAAGATGAAAGGGCACCTCCCGCTGAATTGCCTGAAAGTCTGCGTGATTGGTCGTAATAACACTGGCCCCAATACTTCGGGCAGACAGGGCAATCAACACATCGAATGCCAGCTCGCGCACCTTGACGGCCTCATAGTGCTCGCGTCGCTTGAGTCGATTGAGGATTTCTGCGGCCTTCAGCCACTGTTGCTCAGTGGGCGTCAACACCTGGCACTGCCGACTCAATTCAAAGACAAACTTCCGTTCAGTAGCCGTTCGAACCCCCCGGAGTAATTCGTGGAGCACAACGGAAGAACAGCGGATAATGAAAGGAGATTGCAGCAAGCGAAACGTGAAGCGACCGGATCGGAAATTCTCAATGTAGATTGCGGTATCGAGCAGCGCGAACTTAGTGGTCTTCGTCGAATGCATCGGGCTTACCTACACCACTGTAGCGCTGAAGAATACGATCGTGCACAGCCTTTTCAGTGACCAAATCCAACGCGCGCTGCAGCGTTTCACTCGTCGTCTTGGCGCCGAGTGCTTTTTGGGCTCGCCGCAATTGCGTGGGATCTAGCCTGGCGGAAACTTGGATAAGTGCCATGTCTGACCTCTTGTCGGACAATGTACCAAATTCTGTCAGACATCGTCAAGGCGGTTACACCGTTCGCACTGGAGGCAGGTTGTGGGGGAATGAAAGGAACTGCCTTCTCAAGTCATACCGCAGCCGAGGCGTCACATCAAAATCAGGCCCAAAGGTGCGGCGCAGGGAAGAGAATACCGGCTGGCAATCATGTCTGAGCTGAGCAGTGAGAGCAGAACACACCGAATCGTTTCCATCATGCACGATACAAGATCCGACCCCAAGCTTAAAGAACTTGGGCAAAACCCAGGGGATATTTCAACCATTGAGGAGTGACTGCATTGGGACGGGGCGGTCGAAAACCAGGAGAGCCGATCTATTTGCGACGGCACTTGATCGTGCTTGCCCTGGCAGTGGGTCTGCCCGTGGTGCTGTTGCAGCTCTACAAGATCTACGTGGGCCCAGTGAGCTTCGGTGCGCAGATGGGATTTGGAATTCTCGTCTCAATCCTGGCCGGCATCGTCCTCTACTACACCTATCGATCATCCGCTCAGAACCAGCCGTAAGAGAAACTTGACTGTCGAATCGGCCCTCGGGATGCCCAAAGAAAACTTGGCTGCCTGCTTCAATTCCTTGTCTTATTGAGTTCTTAACCTTGTTGTTGCGCATAATTGTGCGTTATATTATACGCATCACTCAAACCCTGAGGTAACCCATGGCCGTAGCCTACAAGAAAGAAGAAATCCTCAGCGCATCTCGAGTCGCGCGCTCCTTTGGGAAAGTATTGACCGATCTGAAGGCTCAGCATCGGCGGCGGGTGGTCGTCCTCAAAAACAATCAAGTAGAAGCAGTGATTGTGCCGGTGGATGACTATGAAAAGATGGCAGAGGCGCTCGATCTCTTAGAGCACATGGAGATCCATAAAATTGTCACACGGCGGGCACGCAAGAAAGGGAAGAAACCCGTCCCACTGGAGGCGTTGCTGAAGGAGCAACGGCTTGCGGTATAGCGTCGTCCTGACTGCCTCAGCTGCCGAGGACTTCCGACATCTTGATGGATCGCTGAAAGAACCGGTTGCGAAGCAGCTCAAAAAACTCGAGACTTCACCACGCCTCGGCGAACATCTTGGCAATCGGGCAGGACTCGACCTCACCGGCTACTACAAACTCTACGCAGCGAAGAAATCCATCCGTATCGTGTATCGGATCATCGACCAAGAAGTCCTGGTGGAAGTCGTCGCCATTGGAAGGCGAGAATATCTCGCAGTCTATCAGGAAGCCCTCAAACGGTTACAACACCGGAAACGATAGGAAAGCTGTTCCTTCGAGACTTAATAGGGCGATCACGGTCTCTGCCTCATTGCCCAACCGCCTCTTGCATATCCACGGCCTCTCGCATCTATCACGCTCGGCCACATCATGTGGTAAGCACAGAAGGCGCTTTCCTGCAGGATTCAGGATCGACCCCAATTTCAATTCTTCCTTTCATGGCTCTCATATCGAGCAATGTGAGCTGAAAACTCTTGTAGCTCGTTAAGGCTGTCCGTGTCTGGTAGTGGAAAATCATCGCAGGGTAAGCCCTCCGTCATCGGGTATACAAGCGATTCGCAAGATCGCCGGGGCCAACGTGATAAACGAGACCGCTCGAACGTGGTTTCAACAGTGTAGTGCAATGTTGGGGCGAAGGCAGACCACCGGTCATCCAGGCACGACCTCTGTTCAGTATCTATGATCTCAATGTGCTCCAACTTCCTATTACTCCGTGTCAGCCACGCTGAGCGTAGCAGCTCCACTGCATCCTTACCCGAAGCTGGGGCGCCATACCCAAAGATCGTCAAAGTAAAAGCCTCTGCGAATAAGGCTTTAGCTGCGTCCCAGCTTCGACGGATATATAAACTACTCGAATAGTCCTTCCGCTCAATTGGATAGAGTAAAGGTACCTCTGTCAGTGTCTTGAGGCAATCTGGACAGTGTTCGCCTCGAGCACCCCAGCGGTCGTTGGTCAGGCACATTCCGATACGGACATTGCCATGGAGAAAGAAAATTTCTGGCAGAGGTACCGCGACGCGGTTTCTCTGATAAGCGTCGAATAGGAACGGGTCCCAGTTGAATGTAAATACGGCGTCTGTTGGTCTTAGTGAGACCAGAAGACGGTCATAGAGAGTTGCCTGGCTTGGAAGCGAGAGCGCAGCAAAATAGGCGTCGATGCACCGTTCGATTTCTCTTATCAGCTTCGAGGGAGAACGCTCCAAGGCTAACCGGCCATAGATGGCCTCAAAGTTCGTTTCCTTCTCATACGTTCGACCCGCTTTCTCAACCAACGACTGCAATCCGACGATTTCAACCAGGTCAGTCATTAACGGTATCCGCCGGCCAGCGGCGTCGCCGCTCGGAAATGCCGCCCGGCTCGCGCCTGCGCCCAGTAGCACAACATGGGGGCCGAGGTCTCGGGGACCTTCTATCAGCTGCTGACTTGTCACAAACATCGGTGATACTGATTGTCGTTGACCCGCAGGAACTCTGGTGAAGCCCAACGTTCTAACTCAGAAGCGTAGTGCTGGCCTGTCTGCGGAGAGTTCCTCGTGAACGATTGGTTGGGCCTTTAAAACCCAGGAGCACTTTTCGATCTTTCCTTTTCAAGCAACGATATTGCTAGCTGCGCTTGGTCTTTCCATTCCTTCGCCTGTGCTTCATTGAAAGAATTTTTCGCCCTCAAATCTTTAACTTCCGACTCAAGGCCATTGACATAGAGAAAGGTGGCAATCCCACTTAGGCTAGCCAAGGCGACACCAGTAACGCCAACAATCTTTTCCAAGATACCATATGATTGGATCCAGCCTACCCAGACAAGAAGCGTAGCTCCCCAAAGGTACATCAATCCGAGGCCAATCAAGCCCGCGTAACGCTCTGGAATGAGTTGACTCATTTCTGTGTCCTTCTATATGGCCCAACAATTTTTAAATGCACTTTCAAGATCGACCAACGATTGAGGACCAGAGTACGATTTTGAGAAATGGTTGCGCCATTTAGAAATCCGTAAAGACACTACCTCGTTTTGTTCTGCCTCGTATCATCAGGATCCTACATGAATATACAAGAGTGTAATATTGAGAGAACGGCTTTCTTCATTTGAAGCTGATGGTCAAATCAGCCCGCGCTTCTGCAGGTAGTCTGTATCGATGCTGATAGTGGGTTTCGGCAGCTGGCCACGTTCTTGGAGCAGACGCTCGACGTACTTGCCGATGAGGTCGGATTCAAGATTCACAGTATCGTTCACCTGCTTAAGGCCCAGTATCGTCACCTTCGCCGTGTGCGGAATGATGGCGACGCTGAACCCATGCTCGGTCACCGCATTGATCGTGAGACTGATGCCATCGACGGTAATGGAGCCCTTTGTGACGCAATAGCGCAGGATCTCCGGAGGCGCTCCGATGGTGAACACGATGGCATTGCTGTCCTGCTGCCGGCTGCGAATGACACCCACCCCATCCACATGACCGGCCACCAGATGCCCGCCGATGCGTTCGTTGAGCTTCATGGCCCGTTCGAGATTGACCGGCATGCCCACGGCGAAGCCGCCGAGCGTCGACACCGAGAGTGTTTCAGGCGAGACTTCTACGGAGAAATCGCGCTCGCTTCTCGAGACGACCGTGAGACAGATTCCATTCACGCTCACGCTGTCACCGATCTTCAGGTCGTCCATCACGGTCGAGGCCAGAATCGTGAGCCTGGCTCCCGCAAGCGTTTTCCTCAGGACAGTCACAGCGCCCATTTCTTCAACAATGCCAGAGAACATACAAAAGCCCTCGGATGATGGCCGCCGGTCATGAACCGTACATCAATGACTCCAGCGACCGAAAAAGTTTTCGCGGTCCCATTATAGCGACTTCGTCCTAATTCTTCCTCATGGCCAACCAGAAAACAACAGCTGCGGCAAGCTGCATACCGGCAATGACCATAAAGGCACTGCCATAACTCATTCGCGCGATCAGCAACCCAGCCAAGAGCGGTCCGCTTGCATGCCCGATATCCATGATTGTCCCTTGCATACCCATACCAGCCCCCAGCCTCTTAAACTCGGAACTGTCCGCCACAAGAGCTGAGGAGGACGATGAAACCACGGCTTCACCGAAGCCGAATCCCGCAGACAGCAGGAGCAAGACGGGAAACATCGCTACGTGCGGGATACAAACAAAGGTTCCAGCGCAAATGATGAGGCCAAGGATAATCAGCGGCTGGCGACCGACTCGATCTGAAATCCGTCCCATAATCGGCTTGGCAAAGAACGACGTGCCGGCTTGGACAGAAAACAACAGACCAACTTCACTAGGGTTCAATCCTGCTGAGACTCCGTACAGCGGCAAAAACGCCATCAAGGCTCCGTTCGCGATCATCTTGGCGGCATCGGTCATGCTGGTGATCAGGACTTTGTTATTTTTGGCGACAGCGGCAAACCCCTTCCACATTTCGGACAGCACCACCGCCGTCCCCTGTTCCTTCCTCTGCGGCACTGCGACGTTGAGATGAAGGCTATAGAACAACACCATGCCGATGCAGCCAAAGACGCCGGCTGTGACAAACGCCGTGGAGAACCCTGCCGCATGGACGAGATACCCGCCGAGAAAGGGGCCCAAGAGCGAACCGGACTGCGTGCAGGCCGTATAGGTCCCCAGCGCCGCGCCGCGCCGTTCCCGATAGAGCTCCGCGACGGTGGCGAGGGCGCTTGGAGCGAAGATGGCTGTCGCGAAGCCATGAAGAAACCGTAGCGCCGTCAGCGCGTCCAGGTTCGTAATGAAGGGATAGAGAAACGGCGGCAAGCCGAACGCCACCACGCCGATCCGCAGCAACAAGCGCCTTCCATAGATATCGGAGAGCGCGCCGGAAGGCAGCTTCAGCAAGACGCCTGTTAAGGTTGACACGGATACGATCAGACCGATCCGTTCCGGGCTCGCGCCGAGCGATTCAGCGAATAAGGAGAGGGCGGGCATCCGCACCATGTTGTAACTGATGAAGGAAAAGATGCCGACTGTGCAGATTAGAGCGAAACTACGTGATGTCGTCATGGGAAGGATCTGTTGTGTGGAAGCACCTTGTCAGTGTCTGGGTCAGTGCTCAGCGCATGTTTCAGGAAGGCCACCTGCGCTTCAGGTAACGACGGTGGCTTCGCTGCTTCAGATAACACCCGCTGAGAGTCTTGCCTCATCGCAACACCCAATCGATTGACGGTCTCGACTCCCCTTTGCAATCGGCTTGTGACAATCTTGTCAACCAGTGGATGGAGAAGAGACACCACCCCAGAGAGAAACCAATTGTCCAATTTGGTGTAGGCAACCAAGGTGCTGTCCGTCGCTTCATTGCCGCTCGCATCTCGCATCGCACTGATCCTGAGAAAGACGACCGCTTTTCCCGTCACATGAGGAAGTACCCGGCTTTCATGAGTCCCCTCAAGAAAGTAAATACGCGATGCGGGATCTTCGTACACCAGCTCAACAATCCCTTTCGTCCCATCGCCGTCATCGCCCCAGAATCGGCCTGGGCCTCGTGACTCCGACTGGTACCGGCCGAGATTGAGTCGCCGCATCAATGCAGCAGTAAATGGAGGGTGATCCAGGAGATGCTGATACATCGCTTCAGATAAGGCGGCTCGAATAGGCCCTACTTTGCTCTCCGTCGTATGGCCCTGAACAATGGGTTGTAGCCTGCAAGTCCAGGCCGGATCCACTCGTTCAACAGGAAATGTCAGCCCAGCATGATCACGCAATAAGGAACACGATTCGGTCCTCCCCTGCTCAGGAGAGAGGCACAGTCCCACTCCGAGTCCAGCGATCACTATTCCAATGAGATATCGTTGTGTGACCCGCCACACGGAGCTCATGGGGTGAGCTTTTCAACGGCTATGGTGAGATGGACGGAAAAAAGCTGTTGAGGATCCCCTCGTAGCCTGGCCTGCCGTAATAACGTTTCAACCGACGGCGACACAACGCCACTGAATGAGAGACGCCCATTGGTGACAACCATGAGCGGCTTGGAGAAGTCGATGAGTTGATTATTCAAGAACAGGCTGTACCGTTGGACCCGATCAGCAGTGACCTCAATCCGATTGGTTTCTACGATCGCTGCGTCTACCTTGGCATATTCCCGACGCTTAATTCGTTCATCTCGCTTGTCGACCAAGTCCTGCGAGAACGCTGCGATTGGGTCAGTCGAGTCGATCCGAATCCAGCTGAAGGATTGAAAGTGGCTGGCATCGCGCACGACGGTCAGTTTTGTAGATAATGGCTCGCGGCGCTGGCTATCAAACCAGGCGATCAGATCAGGCAGCTCTTCTTTTGGAAAATAGTGACCTCCTGCGATGGGATGCTCGCGCTCATGTTCGCGGTACACGTGCGGATAGCCGAGTGTCTCCAACTCCCGGACGATCGACCGGCTCAGCTTCACAGGCATCACCTGATCTTTCGCTCCATGGATGATATACATAGGCGTATTGCGAAGATTCCCCAAGAACGGCAGTAACACATCATCCAATCCGCTGGCCATTGGCGCAAGGCCGGCAAACAGCGGCGCATGATGCATCCCGATCACCCACGCTCCGATCCCTCCATTCGACATGCCTGTGAGAAAGATCCGATTCGGATCGATATGGTACTGCCGTCGGACTTCCCGGATCGTTTCCAAGACCAACTCCTCGGCAGGTCTAGTAAACCACGCGCCGGACGGGTAGGTCGGACAGGCCAATAGATAGCCCTCGCCCAACCTCGCTCGCCACCGCTCCAAATACTCTTCACCAGTAAAACCATATCCATGCAGACACACAATGAGGGCATAGCTCTTGGAAGTCTGATACGACGCGGGAATAGACAAAGACAGCGGGTAGGTTCGCCCACGAACGATGATCTGTTCACGAGGAAGAATCTCGACGGGTTGACGTTGGTACGCTCCATCCCTCTTGATGATCTGAGAAACTACTTCGACTGAAGCCTTGTCATCAGCCAGGATAGCCTGCAAGAGACGTTCAGCTTCGTTCGCCTCACCCGTATCCAGAAATCGATAGACGAGTGAATCGAGACTCTCGCTCGGTTGAACCGACGATTCCGCAAAGCCGAGCGCACCATTGCCTGCCAAGAGCACCGACAGGATGATAGTCCATAGCCAGAGGATCACAAATCTCCTTCCACCACAACATCATGACCGACGGACCTGGTCACGACATGTCGTAATGCTATCGCACCGGCCAGTCGTGCTGGACTCGCTCCCCCAATAAGCCCTTTGGCATTCTGTCCGCCGAGCAGTCGTGGCGCCATATAGAGGCGAATGTGATCAACCAGCTTTGCCTTCAACATCGCTGCATTGACCTCGCTCCCCCCTTCCACGAGGAGGGACATAATACCGCGCCGACCGAGCTCCCTGAGCAGAGCGGATAATGAAACATGGCCCTGCAGAGCGGGCAAGGTGAGAATCTCGATACCTTTCTTTTGCAGGGCCGATCGTCGAGCTGCCGGAGCTGCAGCCGTTGTGACAATGATCGTCTTAGCCTTGTCCTGTTGCGCCAAGACCTGTGCCTTGAGGGGAGTACGCAAGCGACTATCGACCACAATGCGAAGAGGCTGTTGCAATGCTAGTTTTTCAAGTCGCCGTCCCGTTCTCGTAGTCAACGAGGGATTATCCGCCAGAACCGTTCCGACTCCAATCAAAACGGCGTCCACACTGCCGCGAAGTTGATGGACTTCCCGGCGGGACGCCGTACTTGTAATCCATCGTGACTCCCCTGTTGCCGTGGCCAGTTTTCCGTCAAGCGTCATTCCCGCCTTGAGTGTCACATAGGGACGGCTCGTTTTCATCCAGTGGCAGTAGGCTTTGTTGAGTTCCTCCGCCTCTCTCTGAGCAACCCCAACCGTGACTGAGAGCCCCGCTCGCCGAAGCGCGGCAGCTCCTTTTCCCTTTACGGAGGGATTCGGATCCTGCATCGCAATCACCACACGGCGGACACCAGAGTGAAGAATTTCAGGGACACAAGGCGGAGTACGTTTTTTGAGATGGCAGCACGGTTCCAGCGTCACATAGAGCGTGCCGCCTCGTGCCTGCTTTCCTGCCTGCCGGAGTGCGAGAATTTCTGCGTGTGGAGTTCCGGGTCGGAGGTGAAACCCCTGCCCGATGATTCTGCCTTGACGAACCACGACGGCTCCAACCATCGGATTCGGACTTGTCGTTCCCTGGCCCTTCGCCGCGAGACGAAGCGCCAGGGTCATATAGTGGAGATCTTGTGTGCGGTCCGTCACCGTTTCTTGCGGCTGCCTGAAGGCGTCTTGGGCGCCGGCTTGGTCCGCTTCACAGACTTAGATACCTTCGATACCTTCGCGGATTTCACCGTTTTGACACGCGCCGTCACGGCTTTCTTGGGTGCTGCTGGTGGCCTGGCATCCGCTTCGGCGATCGCCGCCTGTGCCGCCGCCAGCCGCGCAATAGCCACACGGTAGGGCGAACAACTCACATAGTCCAACCCGAGCTGATGGCAAAACTCGACGGATCGTGGATCGCCGCCGTGTTCGCCGCAGATGCCGAGCTTGATCCCCGGCCGTGACGTCCGCCCTCCTGCGATGGCCGTCTTCATCAACGACCCCACACCTTCCCGGTCGAGCGTGGCGAATGGATCCGCGTCCATGATCTTCACCGTTCGATAGTGGTCGATGAACTTCGCGGCGTCATCGCGGGAAAATCCAAAGGTCGTCTGAGTCAGATCGTTCGTCCCGAACGAGAAGAACTCGGCCTCTTCGGCAATCCGTTCGGCGGTCACGGCTGCGCGCGGCAATTCGATCATCGTCCCGACAAGATACGAGAGCTTCACGTTATAGCGCTTCATGGTCTCTTGCGCGACTTCGCGGATGAGATCCTTCTGCGACTTCATTTCCGCCACCATGCCTACCAGCGGAATCATGATCTCCGGAACAATCTTCTTGCCTTCCTTCGCCAACTCACAAGCCGCCTCGATAATGGCGCGCGCCTGCATCCGCGTGATCTCGGGCATCGTAATACCCAGCCGGCACCCGCGCAGCCCCAGCATCGGATTGAATTCATGCAACTCTTCGACACGCGCCAGCAACCGACGCTGCTCTTCCAGTTTGGCGCCATCCTCGCCGGTCAACTCAAGCTGGGCGATCTCCACCATCAACTCTTCACGCTTCGGCAAAAACTCATGCAACGGCGGATCGAGCAGGCGAATGGTGACCGGAAACCCCTCCATCTCACGATACAGCCCGATGAAGTCCTGCTTCTGCAAGGGCAACAGCTGCTCCAGATACTTTTCCCGATCCTCTTTCGTCCTAGCCAGAATCATCTTCTGCATGATCGGAATACGGTCCTCAGCAAAGAACATATGCTCCGTGCGGCAGAGCCCGATGCCCTCGGCGCCGAACCCTCTGGCAATCTTGGCTTGGTCGGGCACATCGGCATTCGCCCGCACTTTCATCGTCCGCACACTGTCCGCCCATGAGAGGATGGTGGAGAAGAGCTGATATTTTTGCGACTTCTTCGCATCCAGCTTCCCCTGCACCACCTGAATGATCTCAGATTCCATGACGGGAATGTCGCCGTCGTACACATTCCCAGTCGATCCGTTCACAGACAGATAGTCGCCTTCCCGAAACACTTTCGACCCGATCCGCACCGATTGGGCATCGATGACTTCCACCGCTTCACACCCGGCCACGCACACTTTGCCCATCTGTCGCGCTACCACCGCCGCATGGGACGTCATCCCGCCTCGCGCCGTCACAAACCCAGACGCGGCGTTCATGCCATGGATATCATCGGGGCTGGTTTCGTCACGAACCAGCACCACCCGCTGCCCCGCTGCCTTCATCTCAACGGCTCGATCCGGCGTCAGGGCGACCTTTCCAGCCGCTGCTCCAGGTCCGGCCGGCAATCCCTTGCCTAATGGGGTTGAACCCGCTTCAGATTGGGTATCGAAGATCGGATAGAGATACTGCGCAAGCTGATCCGGACCGACCCGCTGCACCGCCTCGCGCTTGGTGATCAAGCCTTCATTGACCATTTCAACGGCAATACGCACGGCAGAAATACCGGTGCGTTTCCCGACACGCGTCTGCAACATATAGAGCGTGCCTTCCTGGATCGTGAATTCCAGGTCGAGCATGTCGCGGTAATGTTTTTCCAATCGCTTGTAGGTGTGTTCAAGTTCTTTATAGGCGGGAGGCACGGTCCGAGCCAACTCCGTAACCGGCAGCGGCGTCCGAATTCCGGCAACCACATCCTCGCCTTGCGCGTTCATCAAACACTCGCCGAAAAACTTCCGCTCACCCGTATTGGGATCGCGCGTAAACGCCACCCCGGTACCGCTGGTGTCGCCCATGTTCCCGAACACCATGGCCACAACGTTGATTGCCGTCCCCCAGTGATCCGGGATACTGTTCAGCCGGCGGTAAGTGATCGCGCGCGCGCCATTCCAAGATGAAAACACCGCGTCGATCGCCAGCTTCAACTGCGCATTCGGATCATCAGGAAAGGTCGTGCCCGTTTCTTCCCTGACCAACGATTTGAACCGTTCCACGAGATCGCGCAGCGCGCGCGCATCAAGCTGTGTCTCGTGTTTCACGCCCATTTCTTCTTTCTTGAGATTTAGAATCGCTTCGAAGTGTTCGCGTGGCACACCCATCACGATACTACCGAACATCGCCACAAATCGCCGATAGCTATCCTGAGCGAACCGGTCATTTCTGGTCTTGACCGCCAACCCTTCCACGGTCTTCGTAGTGAGACCGACGTTCAGTACCGTGTCCATCATGCCAGGCATCGAGGCCCGAGCCCCGGATCGGACTGAAACCAGCAACGGCCGTTCAGGATTCCCAAACCCCATTCCCATTGAGCGCTCGACACGTTTGAGTGCCTGCAAGGTGGCGTCCCACATGCCGGGTGGATACTTCTTACCGATTTTGTAATATTCGATGCAGGCTTCTGTCGAAATCGTAAAACCCGGTGGGACCGAGATCCCCAGATTGGTCATCTCAGCCAATCCTGCGCCCTTGCCCCCCAGCAGCTCCTTCATGTTCGACGTACCCTCGGCCTTGCCATCGCCGAAATAGTAGACGTATTTTTTTGCCACGTGACTTCTCCTTCTCGGAAGAGTGCGTATCAATGAACAGGCGACGCACGACGACCGTCGGTTGATTCCAGACGGAGCCGATAGCGATTCACCAAGAACCACTTCGCCCATACGCCACCGATGATAATAACGGCGACAAACAGCATCAGTATCAATAACCGGTAGTCAGCTTGAATACCTTGATCGACGTAGTATTGGCCGTCAGGCCCCTTTTTGAGTTTCGTGTCGGGCTGAAGAGAATGGGTCGTTCCACTCGGGTCGGAGAGATTCAGCCATTCCGAACAGAGTCGAACGGGTTCATTCGCTCCAGGCATTGATTGCCACGTGATTCGAAGGCACACGTCCTGCTTCGCGTTGAAGAAATCGGGCGTCTTCATCAAATCGTCCAGATTGATGCCGCTGAGCGCGAACCCGCCGAGAAGAATAGCATTGCAGAGCACCATCAGAACCAGTGAGACGGCAAGAGAAAATCGTCGGATCTTGTCCGCCCGACGGCACTCGTCCGTCATCGGCTGATCCATGGCGACTCCAGATAGTTCCGATCCTCGCGAGAGACAGTCCGTGTTCCGTCCGAGTCGACCTATCGCCCTTCGACCACAACCTGGGAAAAGTCGGCGAATGACATGAACAACTCATCGACCTCTTTGAGCAATGTCAGCCGATTGCTGCGGATCGCCTGATCGTCTGCGTTGACCATCACAGCGTCGAAAAATGCATCAATGACCGGCCTCAGCCCTACCAAGGCATTCAATGCCTCGTGATAGTCCCCCATCGACAGGGCGAACCCCATCTTCGCTCCTTCTTCGGCGACTGCCTGATGAAGCGCCGATTCTGAGGGATGCTGAAACTTCGCCGCATCGACCGGCTGGCGAACCCACTGCTCTTTTTCCACCAACCGATGCGCCCGCTTGAAACCGACGATCAACGGATCGAACTCCGGCTTTCTCGTCACGGCTTCAAGCGCGTTCATCTTCTGCACAAGGTCGCCAAGATCCACCGACGTATCATAGGCTGACTTCAACACCGAGTCGATGACGTCGTCACGCAGACCCCGCACGATCCGGACATAGTGCCGAACTCGCTCAAAGACAAACTCCGTGATTTGCCGGAGGCCTTCCCGCTCAAATCCGGATACATTCTTAAACCCATCGTTCGATACACCGTTCATCGCCTGACTGATGTACGTCCCCAGATTGACTCGAAGCTGCCCTTCAAGGAGAACCCGGACAATCGCGGTCGCATGCCGCCGCAACGCAAACGGATCTTCCGAGCCGGTCGGCACCATGCCGACATGGAAAAACGCAGCGATGGTATCGAGCCGGTCGGCCAAAGACAGGACTTGCCCCGCCACCGTTTTGGGCAACTCCCCTTCAATCGCGCGTGGAAGATACTGTTCTCGAACCGCCTGGCTCACGGCCTCCAATTCACCATCATGCTTCGCATACTCGCCCCCCATCACACCCTGTAGTTCAGGAAACTCACCGACAACCCCGGTCAGCAGATCAGCTTTTGCGAGCGATGCCGCACGGATGCAGGTCTGACGAAGTTCTTCGTCCTCCGGAGATAGATGGGCCGCAAGCGCTTCCGCGAGTTTCTTGACTCGCTCCTGCTTCTGCGCCATCGTACCGAGCTTGTGATGGAAGGTGACGCCCGTGAGTTTCCGCCCCCGTTCCTCCAGTGTGACTTTCCGATCTTCGTCAAAAAAGAACTTCGCATCCGCCAACCGCGCCGCCAGCACCCGCTCGTTCCCCGCTCGAATGAGCGCCATGTTTTTGGGTTCATTGTTGGCAATCGCAATAAAATTTGGCGCCAGATTGCCAGACTTCTTATCTCTGGCCGAGAAGAACCCCTGGTGTTCTTTCATCGACGTGATGAGAATTTCAGAAGGAACCGCTAAGTACTCCGGTTTGAAGCGGCCAAGGACGGCACAGGGCCACTCCGTGGTATACACCGCCTCATCGAGCAAGGTGTCATCTGCATTCAATCCAACACCAGCCTTGACACAGAGCCGGTCGATTTGTTGCTGAATCGCCGTTCGGCGGCGGTCGGGATCAAGCATCACCCCTCGCTTTTCAAGACCCTTGCTATAGGTCTTGAAATCCCTCACGGTGATGGGCTTTTTGCCACCCATCACGCGATGACCGGACGTCCGATTCCCGGCATGGATCCCGGCGATCTGTACCGGCACGACCTTGCCCCCGAATAGTGCCACGATCCATCGAACCGGCCTGGCGAAGCGTACGCCCGTGTCGTTCCACTTCATGGCCTTCGGGAAAGACAGCGTTTCGAAAAGGTGAGGCAGCAACTCCGGAAGAAGGATTGCGGTCTTGCGTCCGGCATCGCGCTTGACCGCGAACAGATACTCGCCCTTCGGCGTGCTCCGTATCTCCAGACCTTCGACCGGTACACCTTGTCCAGCGGCAAATCCTATCGCCGCTTTTGTGGGTTGGCCAGCCTGGTCGAAGGCCACCATTTTCGATGGTCCCATCGTTTCTTTGACCACCGCAGTTTGGTGCGCAAGCAACTCGTCCACGATCACGACAAGCCGTCGAGGCGTCCCATAGGTCTTGATGGACCCGCACGACAACCGGGCATCCTGAAAGAGGCGGGTGGCTGATTCTCGAAGGGCCGTCAGGGCCGGCGCGACACATTCAAACGGCAGCTCTTCCATGCCAATTTCGAACAACAGCTCGGCGGTAGGATTGGAACGACGAGTTGTGTGTTGACGGGGTTTCTTTTTCACGACCAGGCGCTTCATCGATGTGCGACCTGCGTCTTCATCAGTGGATGTCCCATCGCGACTCGCTCATCGCGATAGCGCTCGGCACATTGCCTGGCCAGTGCCCGCACCCGCGCAATGTACCCCGTTCGTTCAGCCACACTGATCGCCCCACGGGCATCGAGGAGGTTGAACAGATGAGATGATTTGATGCAGAAGTCATAGGCCGGCAGCGTCAAACGCCGGTCGGTCTGCGCGAGCAATCGCTTACATTCCGCTTCGTTCGCCTGGAAGCCCTGCATGAGCATCGTGACGTCCGCTTCCTCGAAATTGTAGCGCGACCCCTGCACCTCGGTTTCGTGATGAATGTCTCGATACGACACCGTGTCAGTCCAAGCAAGATCAAAGACGTTATCTACTCCCTGCAGATACATCGCAATACGCTCTGTCCCGTAGGTGATTTCGCCTGTGATCGGGCTGAGTTCAATTCCGCCAATCTCCTGAAAGTACGTAAACTGGGTGATCTCCATCCCATCCAGTCTCACTTCCCATCCCAGTCCCCACGCCCCCAGCGTCGGAGACTCCCAGTCATCTTGGATGAAGCGAATATCGTGCTCCTTGGGATTGATCCCCAGCCGTGCCAGACTTTCTAGATACAGCTCTTGAATATTATCCGGTGACGGCTTCAGCACAACTTGGTACTGATAATAATGCTGAAGGCGGTTGGGGTTTTCCCCATAGCGGCCATCCGTAGGGCGTCGGCATGGCTGCACATAGGCCGCCCGCCATGGCTCAGGTCCGAGTGCGCGCAGAAACGTGGCCGGATGAAAGGTCCCCGCGCCCATTTCCATGTCATAGGGTTGATGAATCACACAGCCGTGATCGGCCCAGAAGCGATGGAGGGTCAGAATAAGTTCTTGAAACGTCACAGAGCCCACAGCCTAATCGGGAGAGACGATTCGATGTTGACGCTAGATAACGTCCCAAGCTAGCAAGAATGCTTTTGCCCTGTCAAGGAACAAGCCCTCTAGATCAATCACTTGCAGATTCGTGAGCTGCGAAAGGCACAGGCAAGTTTAGAACATACTCTAGATCGTCTCTTAACCCTCGATCACCGTAGAAGATGCTCGGTTATCGGGCAGCGCAGTCCCCTTCGCACCAGCACCACCATGCGCACTAGAGAAGAGAAGGTCTGGATAATTCCTGAATTCGATTAACCGGAGCACAAACCACAGGCACTCTTGCTGATTGTTGTCTGAGGCTTTGGATGAATTAGACCTTCCCTAACTGTATCTTTTCTGATCCACGTCAGTATCTGATCAGATACAACGGCCCATAATGATTATTGGGATTCTTGTGCAAATCCAAACAAATGTGTCAGTCAGCTTCACCTTACCACGTGGCAAGGTGCTTGCTCTATTCTCTTCCTTATTGAGTCCTACTGAATCCCGACTAGAGATTCAGTGAGCAAACAAAACGATCAGCTCAGAATCGCCTCATGCTGCTCACAGCAAGCTTGCTGCACATGGGGAATCCTCTCATGCACATGGGCGACCGACTCGATTAGAACGAGGATTCCTAAGAACAGGAGGAAGATATGGCCATACGACCGACACACACCGTGCTCACTCTTCTACTTGGCCTGGTGGTGTTTGCCAGCTCGTTAGTGCTCCACGGTGAAAGAGCTACCGCTGCGAGTAACACTGCCAGCACGTCATCGTTTCACTATAGCAAGAATCTGACGGATGCCGAGCGTGTCGGTGCTGAGATTTGGTTCAATGCCACGTCCGGCAACGCCCGGTTCTTTACCTATGTCTATCAACAGCGGCTCGGTGTCATGATCGATTGGTATCGGGTCTTGCGAAGTGACTCACGTGATGACCGCTTCTATCGATGGGGACTCATGAACGATCCGGACTGCTGTACGCCTGGCGATCCCAACTGTCCGGCAAAAAGTTATGATGAAACCTATGGGTTCGACTATTGTCCGGGTGACGACGAATTGCTCAAGCATGTCGGAAAGACCGGTTATCGCGATCCTGCCTGTGATCTGAAAGACGTCCCGCTCGCCAAGGATGATCCGCACGGGCCAAAAGATATGCGACAGTCAACCTGCGATCTTGAATTCGGGACCTCGACCGGCGCGCTGGGGCTTCGAAAATTCCCCAATCCAAAGTTCGATAAGGTGAAATGGCTGAAAATTAACGGTGGACAGCTCGATTCATGGGACGGCTATACCGCCAAGGTGACGCCGCGTAAGGACCGTGAAGCACCCGCCAAGAGTCATCTCATTGACGGCTCGATTGAACCCCCCTATCGCATCGGCATGTCCTGTGGTGCCTGCCATATTGCATTCGATCCTATTCGCCCTCCCAAAGATCCGGCCCACCCGGCATGGGAAAACCTCTCCGGAACAGTCGGCAATCAGTACGGTCGCTTTGCACAGATCTTGGGGTCCGGCATGGCAGCAAACACCATTGAGTACCAAATCTATGGGCATTCACGTCCTGGTGCCGTCGATACCTCAGCCATTCCAAACGATCAAGTCAATAACGCGGGCACAATGAACGCCCTGATCAACCTGGCCCGTCGTCCGACCTTTGAAGAGGACATTATTAAATGGCGTAAGACCAACCAGTGTCCGGCTGGAGGAAACGAGCGAACCTGTTGGTGCGAGCCGGGCAAGGACGGCAAGTGTTGGGAGCGAGGCCGGAAGAAGGAGTTCGTCCAGCATATCTTAAAAGGTGGAGAAGACAGCATCGGTGCCCTCGAAGCGATCCAGCGCGTCTATTTCAACATCGGCAGCTGCTCCGAGGAAGGATGGGTGAATCACCTCACCGACATGCGACAGCTCGATCCCACCATGCGCGGATTCGGCCAATCGCCATTCGACATCGGACAAGTCCGTCGGGACTGTCCGCAATTCCGGGCCATTGAGGATCGTTTGGGCGAACTCGCTCAGTTCTTGTTTACCGGAGCCCCAGCCGACCTCTACCAAGCCCGCGGCTTGAAGAACAACGCCGCACTCGTTGAGCAACTCAATAAAGAATTTGGGAAGGGCGCAGTTGAACAGGGCCGCGCGGTGTTTGCGAGCAAGTGTGCCTCCTGCCACTCCAGCCAAAGCCCGCCGTTCGAAAATAAAGATTTTCGAACCGTTTCCACCGACCCGAAAGACAAGGGCATGCGTCTCGATTGGCTCGGAAACGACAAGCTCATCCCTGTCAGCGAGATTGGCACGAACCGTTCGCGTTCCCTCCACTCAAATCATATGCAGGGTCGCGTTTGGGAAGAATACGGGTCAGAAACTTTGCGCGCAAAACCCGGAGACCCACAGCTCAAGGAGCCTTCTGACGGTGGACGGGGTTATTACCGAAACATCTCCTTGCTCAGTGTCTGGGCCTATGCCCCCTTCATGCACAACAACGCCGTCGGTCCGGAAGTCTGCGGCGGGCCTGTCGACGAGCACTACCATTCACCGTATGTCGATAACGCAGGAACGCGGCTCACTAGCCCTCCACCCTGCGTGCTGTTTGATCCGAGCGTCGAGGGACGATTCACGCTCTACAAAGCGTCAATGAAAGAGTTGCTGAATCCTGCTCAACGAATTCCAAAGGTGACCGGATTCAACTCGGAGGTGACCATTCGCCTGTTTCCAAAGCTGGGGGACGGCAAGATTGATCGGTTTATCGACACCGCCATTCGCTTTCCAGTCGGCACGCCGGCTGCCCGTATCGGGAACTTCCGTCACAAGGAGCTGGTGGGAGATCTCGTCATGGCACGAGTCGACTTTGATAAGCTGAAAGCCAAATATGTCGGCCGGTACGGCGCAGAGAAGGGTGAACAGATTGCCAAGACGATCCAAGAAAAGGGCACGGAGTTGCTGGCCAAGCCAGGGTCGCTCCTCGAAGCCGGAGCGGAGCTGCGGGAGGTCTACAGCAACAGTCTGGCCGTCATTGAAAATGATGGACACAGATTCGGCGAGGATCTCTCGGATAAAGACAAGAATGCACTGACCGCATTTCTTGCAACGCTCTGATGTCATGAACCGGAAAGAGGTGATCACGATGAAACGCGCACGATGGTTGCTGTCGGTAGGATTAGCCATGAGCCAAACGGTGCTCCTTGGCTGTCCGGGTAACCCGGATCCCCCGCAAATTCCCTATGCTCAAAGCGGGGAACACTATTCCGACAAGATGGACCTTGCCCGGCTGGAACACGAGTTCCCGCTGACACCAGCCGATCTGATGAAGATCACACCGGAGAATCTCAAGGGCGCGACACAGGAACAGGTGGATCAAATCTATGCCCGCCTGACCGCCGGACCGATTCCAGATGGCGCCTACGACGGGCAGATGTTTTTCCCCAAGGGATCGAGCGAACGGGCCCGGCTGGCCGAGATCGTCGGAGGAGGCATCAAAGGTTTCATCGTCGATCGCAAGGCCGCCACGCTTGAACACATCGGCGAATTTATCTGGAAAGGGAAGGTCTTCTATCGCAGCGAAGGCGTCCTCCGGAATCGCATTCAGGATCTATTGATTCTGAAACCGATCGTCGGTCCGAACGTGGAAAAGATCCAAAAAATCGAGGTCGACGGAAAAGATGCCTGGCTGCTGTTCCCCGCCAAACTTTATTGCGGCCAGAGTCTGCTGGATGGGCGTCGAGAATCGGTCATTATCGACTACGCGTTTACAGACGACCTGCCGGGCTACCGCGAAATGCCGGATGTATTGGCCGGACGGGAAGGGTTGGAAATACGAGACGAAATCCGGATGGTCCGCCCGGGATTCTATCTGGGACGGGCCTATATCAAGAAAGTCTTTGCCTTGAACTTCACGCTCTACAACAAGACCGTGGCAGAGAAGGAATCTCCGGCGTTTGCCAGTTCTGGCTCGGTGGCAGAGGACTGCTGGGTCGGCAATCAGCGTCTACCTGCCATGACCAACAAGCCGAGCACTCAACAGGCTCGGGTAGCGGAAACCCATTGAATGCAGGTATGAGTCAGCCAAACCATGCAACGGACAGTGGCGAAACAGTGGGCGACACAATTGGGATGCCTGGTCATGATGACGGTATTGGTTTCAGGATGCGATCAACAAGACAGGGGAACGTCTAACAGCAGCACCTCTACCCCGCATACCCAATCCTCTACCCCTGCGCCTGCTGCCTCCACGGCACCTCCGTGGGTGATTGATCCGACTGAACCAGGGACCAACCTCCCTCCGGTCGGACGGTCTCTGTTTGACTTCCTGATTACGAAAGAAGTGAACGGCAAAAAGATCTATGACATTCCATTCCCGTTTTCTACGTTCGTGGCACAGATTGAATCTCAACTCCACTCAAAAGACACCGCGCCCGTTCTGAAGCGATTGCTAATTCCTGTCAACCGTTCCCTGCAACGGCGAGCGAGCAATGGCGCCTACTTTACCTATCCCAGGGCGGTACTTGCCGTCGATACCGAAGTCACTTCGACCTTGAGCCTGCCTGGTATGCAGCTCAAAGACCGACTGTTCATCGGCTATCATGAAAAAACCGGGGTCTTGGAAATCGTCAGTTATAACGAAGCGGCTGGCCGGTTTGAGTTTCAGATTGTGAGTGACTATCGAGCCGGGGGAACACCAACGGTTCGATACGCCAATCGTGCCCTCTGCATGGCCTGCCATCAAAATCAAAGCCCCATCTTCGCCCGTCCCATGTGGGACGAAACGAACGTCAATCCAAAAATCGCCGCCTTGCTGGCGCATCAACACCGTCAGTACCACGGCTTCCCCATTCGACAAGGGACGGGAACATTGCAGGCCTTCGATGACGCGACCGATCGAGCCAATGACATATCGCTGGCCCAGCGGCTCTGGCGGGAGGGATGCGAGCAGACAGCCCATCCGGAACAGGCCATGACCTGTCGTGCCGAACTACTCACGTGGGTCCTCCAATATGGACTGTCAAGGGGATCGATACCGGATTGGCACACAACGGATGAGAAACCACCGTCCTTCCTTGCCGCCTGGCGCGCACGATGGCCACAAGGATTGGCCATTCCCAATCCGGATATCCCCAATCGTAATCCCTTTCGATATGTCGCGGTGAGTGAATTTCCAGGGCTCAGCGAGGTGCAGGCGACTGCGCTTGAGGGACGAGAACCACGATCCTTATTCCGTGGCCCCTACGAACCGACACAGCCTCGCGAACCGCTTGAGATCTGGTCCATCCCGGATACTCCGCAGACGCTTGAGCGAGTCTTGGCTACGTTTGTACAGTTTTTCACAAAGACGGATCTCACTCGACTGGAACAGCTGATCCAGCGTCAGCCTAAACGGCTCCGACAAGCTGTGAGCGCGTTAGTACAGGACACCGTGCTGGGGCAGACCGATGTGTTGGCGAACCAGCCTTTTCGCCGAATGACAGTCCTGGCTGCGCTCGATCGGCAATTGGGAGGTCCGGTCGTCTCACGCTGCTGCCTGGATGATCGCGGCCTGCCACCGCCAGTGGACGATGAGATGGCCTCCCATCACGCAACCAATGAAAGTCACGAAACTGCATGGAGCAGCGAGCACAAGACCTTCCATCAGTATTGCGGAACTTGCCACCATGGAGCAGAGAGCTTTCCCCCAAACTTTCTCCATGGATCTCCCGCTGAAGTCAAAGCCAATTTGACGCAATGTGCCGATCGCATTTTCGTGCGCTTAAGTATGTGGGACGTTCCAAGCCAAGAGCAGCTTGAGGCGCCGATGCCGCCAGCTATGCACCTGCTCCATCACCGAATCAGTCTGGACCAGTGGAAGCATCATCCCGATTTGCAGACACTGCGTCAGGAAGTAGTGGCTGCAATTCAGCACACACGAGGCGCAACATTCCGCCCAGAACACTTACTTCAGCAGGACTACGACACCTTACCGGCGTGCCTCGCACCGAGACATGAGCCGACAGAAGCAATGGGAGCACAGCATGGATAGGTCGAAGGCCAACGTTGCCACAAGATGGGTGAACCCATGACCACCGAACAACGACATTGTCATTGGTGGAAGGTGATCGGCCTCGCCGCCCTGCTTCTCATCATCACAGTCGGCGGCTTGCTGGCAGCCAGGTTTCTGGTGGATGAACCGGTCCGCTATGCCGAGGATGAAGATCACTTTAAGTACGGGTCGCTTGGTGGTGAACGGGAAGCCGGCTTTCCCTACTGGATCTGGAAAGCACTGCCTCGCGTCTGTGCGGCACAGTTGCCGGAAGGGCAACGCTCTCCAGGGCAGGAGTACACAGCGCTGGGGTTCATTTACGAAGGAGAAAAGCCGCTACCCGTCGGCATGTCGATGCGTCGACATATGGGAGTTGATCGTGTTTTTCTGAATTGTGCGAGTTGCCACGCCAGTACGGTGCGTGAAACGCCTGCCAGTGAGCCTCGAATCTATACCGGCATGCCGGCCCATCGGCTCAATCTCATGGCGTTCGAGCGATTCCTGTTTGACTGTGCCAAGAGTGCAGCCTTCACTCCCGATCTCATTGTTCCAGCGATCCAAGAATTAGGTGGTGAGCTAAATCTTCTTGATCAATTTCTTGTCTATCCCACGGCCGTACATCTCATGAGGGCCAGACTCGTCACGCTGGATCAGCGGCTGTCGTTCATGCTCGACAAGGGACCGGAACGTGAGTGGGGACCAGGCCGGGTCGATACCTGGGCATTTGGCAAGGCCCTCTTGAACTTTAGGATGGACCAGGCCCCGGATCGCGAACACATCGGGGTTGCAGATTTCCCGTCAATTTGGCTGCAGGAGCCCCGCCAAGGCATGCAGCTCCATTGGGATGGGAATAACACCAGCGTTGAAGAACGCAACCGGAGCGCGGCGTTCGGGACGGGCGCCACGCCTCCGACGCTCGATCGCCTGGCCATGAAGCGTCTGGAAGACTGGTTGCTCAGGCGCGAGCCGCCGGCCTATCCCTTTCCCGTTGATACAAACCTCGCTGCCAAGGGTGCACCGATCTACAAGCAGTATTGCTCCGGCTGTCATGGCGAGAGCGGGAGAAATTTCGGCGGCGAGTCGGTGGGCACAGTCGTCCCAATCAGTGAGATCAAGACCGATCGCCACAAGCTCGATTCCTATACGCTTGAGCTCGCCGTCAATCAGAACCTCCTGTATGCGGGTACCAACGATCCGACCGAACGCTTCTCGCATTTCCGCAAAACGAACGGCTACGCAAACATGCCATTGGACGGCATTTGGCTACGCGCCCCATACCTGCACAACGGATCAGTTCCGACATTGAGAGATCTCTTAGAGCCTCGCAGTAAACGGCCCACGAAATTCTACCGTGGATACGATGTCTACGATCAACAGCGGGTGGGATTCGTCTCGACGGTGAGCGAAGAGCGAGGTCAGCAGTTTTTTCTGTTCGACACAACCGATGACAAGGGGCGTTCGCAACCGGGGAATGGCCGCGATGGACATGAAGGGGCTCGGTACGGGACCGAGCTTTCTGACGCAGAGAAAGCCGCTCTCGTTGAATACCTCAAGACGTTCTAAGGAAAGGAGTGTGGTCACGATGAGAACGCTGAAGATCATCCTCCTGCTGTTGGTCGTCCTTGGTCTAGTTGGCGCCTACGTCGGATGGTACAAGTTCTTCCGCGATGAAGGTATTCCTGAATGGATCACGAAGGACCCGGACATGCGGTTCAAGTACGGGTCGATTGGCGCTGAACATGACGTGGGTCTCCCCTACTGGATCTGGTACGTGATCCCGCGGGTCTTTGGGGATAAGTTCCCAGGGCCAGGCGGCTACACGTCTCTGGGCATTCAATGGGAAGAAGGCCAAGAGATCCCGATCGGTTTCACCAAGCGTGTCATCGGGTTTGCGCGTATCGGCAACACCTGCTCCTCCTGCCATGTCGCCAGCTGGCGAGCGAAACCGAGCGACAAGCCCACGTTCGTCATTGCCGGCCCGAATCACACCCTTAACTTAGAAGCGTTCTTCCGTCTGCTCGTCGACGTCGCCAAGGACCCGCGCTTCAATTCGGACGTCTTGATGGGTGAAATTCGACTCGTCGCGGATCTGAGCTGGATCGACAAGTTGATCTATAGGTACCTGCTGATTCCCATTACGAAGAAGCGACTGCTCGAGCGTGAGCAGCAATTCGCCTGGATCTATCGTAAAGACTTTCCGGAATGGGGGCGCGGCCGCGACGATGCGATGAACCTGACAAAGTACTTCATGATTGAAGAGCCGATGGATAACAGCTTCGGACCGACCGATATGCCCTCAATTTGGAACCTCCAGAAGTACAAACCGGAAAAGGGCCACTTCATGAACCTCGCCGGCGACAGTCATGATGCCAGGTCGGTCATTATGGATTCAGCCCTGGGGTTGGTTGGAGCGCGCCCCAAGAGCAAGACGGAATTTCTCGGGCATATTGATTGGTTTGAGGACTATCTCGGGAAATATCCGCCTCCTAAGTATCCATTTCCCATCAACCAGGCCAAAGCGGCGGCGGGCAAGGCTGTCTTCGATCAGGCCTGTGCCTCCTGTCATGCCAGTGAACGAACAGGAACTCGTGTGCCGATCGCCGAAGTCGGAACCGACCGAGGACGGCTTGATACGTGGAGTAAAGAGGCAGCGATCAAGGCGAACAAGGTCGTTCGCGAGTTTGGACTGGAACGCAAAGGACTCGTCGAGGAACCATTGATCGGCTATGTCGCGTCCTTCCTCGACGGCATCTGGCTCCGAGCGCCCTATCTCCATCACGGCGCCGTGCCGACACTGCGCGACCTTTTGGAGCCGGTCGAGAAACGACCCAAGAGCTTCTTCCGTGGGTATACCGTGTATAACCCGATCAAAGTTGGTTTCGTGACGACCAAGCAGGAGGCAGACACGATTGGGCTCACGGATGACCGTGAACGGGAGCAGTTACGCGAGGACGTTGAGCGACTGGGAACCAGGTTCGATGTGAGCCAACGCGCCAGTAGCAACCAGGGCCACACGTTTGGCACCGAGCTGCCTGATAAAGACAAAGATGCCTTGGTGGAGTATCTAAAAATGCTGTAACCCCACAAACCAAGCACGGAAAACCTACGCACTGACAGCCACGCTGAAGCAGAGAGCGTGCGCTTTACCATCACTTGCACGTAGGCGGTCGTCCAACCCGCCCATCATCTGACTCAACTCTCAACATATTTCCACTGCAGATCAGACGCATGATCGGATACCGAACGTATCTGATTCGATACAACGTAGAATCTATTTCGATACAGGCTCCCGCATTTTCGTTGCATCAGGACAACAGTCAGCCTGCATAAGCCATTGTGATTTAAGCGGCTGTTTCATCTTACTACAGGCGATACTGGAGGCATGTGTATTGCTACTTATGCTGATCACAACTAGTGAAATAAATACCTACGTTACGAAAATTACGTGTTCACAACAGTCAATAAACATTCTATTATTGGGAGGTGTCCGATGAAGTATGGATCGATCCTAGGGCTTGCAAGTGCGACTATGTTCCTCTTCATGACTGCCTGTGATCAGCTCCCCATTGCAGGAGGCGGGATAGCGGGCTTGTCCACGGCTGGGCAATCCACCCTTAACTCTCCCGTATTGCTGGACAAGCTTGGAAAGATTTTCTACGCCGACGCAACGAATGGGCGGGAAAAGTATACGGCGGAAGCTAGCAAGGAAGATAAAAAAGTGACAGATCAAATGACTGGCATTTTTGACCTGTTGATCGATGCTGCAAAGCACAACCAAAAATACGGCGCAGTCGCTAATGAAATGGCTTGGCAGCTCACTACCATAAAAGACAAAGCAATAATCAATGCCAAAGCAGTTCCCGGCGGTGGAATCATAATTTATGACGGAGTATTCAAGCCCGCACAAAACGAAGCTGGATTGGCTGCCCTACTGGGACATGAAATGGTCCATGTGCTCGCTCGGCATGGACTCAAACGACTCGCTGGTTCTGCGGCTACAGCGGCCGCGACTATAGGGCCCCTGATCGCGTCGGGCGTAACACTAGGCAACATGGATCCCGAAGTTATCGGGCCAGTGGCTGGTGCGTTGGGAGTCGGGGCCGCCTACGGAGTGCATCAGCAATGGGAGCAATTGCAGGAACATGATGCCGACTGTGATGGCCTGTTATTGGCCGCCGAAGCTGGGTACAATCCAGAAGAGATCAATACGTTTTGGGGAAACATGGCGAAACTAACAGAAGAGCAAAAAAAGACGATCCAGTTCCTGGCCGATCACCCTATGAACGACGATCGTCTTGCCCATATCAAAAAGGAGTGCCTGCCTAACGCCGGGACAGCGTATAACAATCGGGTTCAAAAACTACAGGCAACGGGCCAGAAAAAGCCGAATTCTATTGAGCCATTACCAGGCGTTGCAGGATGATGGCGCCAACGTGTGAGAACGGGTGGAGCTAGGCGAAAATGAGCTTACCGGAGAGCCTGTCTCCACTCGCACAAGGATCCAAGCGCAGCGGTTCAATCCATATCTGGACGCGCGTAATGAGGACGTTCGCACTGGCTGTAATAGCCGGTGCGTGCTTCGCCTGCAGCATGGGGTTTGCCGAACAGCCAGTCTTGAGAAGCAGTCAAAGCCGAATCGCAATGACAGGACAGTCGCTCCTGGTTGGAGATCGACCCGAAACGCCTGGATATGGACTCCATAGCTATGTGCTGTTCAAGCAGGAGCCAACCGATGAGAACAGGCCCCTCTACCTTGCGATCATTCTAGCCTGTTTGAAGGGAGTCCCAGACCTCGGAAGACTGGAAGAGAAATACCATGACAAACAGATGCTCAATGCGCTGTGGATCCCGGTTACCGAAGATGTCACGGATTCTGCAGTACCTTCGCCTGAGCTGCCCGAAAATGAGCAATTCAAGTCGAGGGCAAAGGAGATTCTTAAGCGGTACAACTACCCACGGGCAAAAGCGATTCTCAATCGGCTTTCCACCATCCAGAGGAATGACGGACCCTATCTGGCATCCGGCTTTGAGCCAGCTTTACATGGCAACACACCACGGCTTTTCTTGTTTCAAGATTTGTCAGCGGTTCGCCTCGTGTCGAGTCAGGCCGATCAGACTGAACTAGCCTTTGCGTGGGTTCTCCACTTTATCAGTCGAGTCAGTGATCCCCGGTCCAAATCCTGGGACAGTGACGCGTTAACAACATTCAGCGACAAGCTGCGGAGGAATATACAACCCGCATTCGAAAAGTATGGTGTAAGAGCAGACCAGTTAGATCTAAAAAAATATATCGTCTTTCCGCCACCAGATGACGGAAGACAACGAACCTTGCTGGTCCCCTCCTGGGTAGCCCAAGGGAATGATAGCAGTCCCAGCCCCATCCCTATTCTGGAGCGATCGCATTTCGAACCAATGTGAGTTTTCTTTCCGAGTCAATCTTCGCCAGTGCGTCAAAGAGAAGAAGCCTGCGGCGGACAATGCCCGGTTCATGAGTGACCAGACGGGCTGCCTCGTAGGCTTCGACCGCGAGGTCAAGATATTGGTCGGGCTTTAGAAGTGCGAGTCCGCTATAGCTCAACCCCATCGCGTCAAGCACGCGGTAGTATCGAGGCGTTCGTCTGAGAACCTCTTCAGCTTGCTCCAGTGCAGTATCAAAGAATGTGATTGCTTCAATCGTATTGCCCTGTCGTTGTCTAATGACTCCGTTGAGCGCGTGCGCTTCTGGGCTGAAGAGCAAGGTGTCATAGCGCAATGCCACCTCGACAATGGTCTTGGCCTCACCCAACTCGTCGTCCAGGAGTAACGCCGTGGCCAGCTCAATACAGGTCGTATGCTGCAGTCGAACGCTCTGAGTAATCTCTGCCAGTTTCATAGCCTTGGTGAGATCTTTAGCAGCGAGGGCGTATCTGCGCCTGCCGATATTGAGACTTCCCAGGTTTCGCCACGCAGCGGATTCGCCAAGTTGGAATCCTATCGATTGGGCCATCCGGCAAGCTCGGATACACTCCTCTTCCGCTCGCTCGCCATCACCCAATGCGTCATAATGCTGACCAAGGTTCACCAGCGCACCGACTTCGAAATCCCGCTGGTGGTTGTCGCGCGCAAGCTCCCGCGCGTGTTCGCTGGCTGACATCGCAGCGCTAGCCTGGCCCAAAGCAGCAAACACTTCACCGATGGTGTTCCAGATAAGAGCTTCTTTCGCATCACCTTCAATCGCGTGCGCTAATTCGAGGGCTGCCCTACAGTAGAGCGTGGCTCCAACAAGATCTCCCGATTCTTGTTTGCAAATGGCAAGAACCGCAAGGTAGTGGCATTCCCCGCTCAAATCATCGCGCGCCTCTCGGACACACTCCAACCCTTTCTCATAGTAGGCGACTGCACGCTCAAGATCTCCGAGTCGGTGGTAGATCCGCGCGAGCTTATCAAGTATGCGGCGGACCAGTTGACGGTCTTCAAGTTTGTCGACTAGTTGTTCATAGCGTTGTGCCAGCTCCTGGTAACGCCTATTCCCAAACAGATGGGACTCAAGCCGTTGCAGAACGCCGACCGCGGCTACATAGTCTCTTTTTGTGTAGCAATGAGTAAATTCAAGAGCGAGCGATTTGGCTTCCGCTGTGGAGTCGGCAGAGTCCACTTGTCGAATGTAATCAGCATGCTGCGCACTCAATATGAATCGGTCGAGGTGAACACCTTCAGGGCTGTCCACGGCTAAGGAGACACCATCTGCGAGTTGAGAAACGATATATCGTCGATCCGCCTTTCGTAGAGAGTAGCAGCCGTTATCTTTTTCGATGAGCTGCATATTCACCAGCCGATTCAGGACCTGTTCAACATCGATGTCCGGATGGTAACGCTGGCATACCGAGACTACAGCGGCAGTGGTGACCGCAGTTTCTGATGCCGACAACACCTGCATCACGATCTTCGACCTATCATCAAGACAGGCGTAGCTTTCTCCGATGAGTACATTCAAGACGGCTTCTGGAAGAAAGCGAGTTTCATCTTGCAGAATGTCGAGTGGAGAAATGGAGAGATCTTCTTCAAGTATCATGTATAGGGTCTCGATCGCTCGAGGGTTGCCTTGCATGCGCAGGCAAAGTTCCTTCACGATCGTGTCGTTGGCGTCTCGCAGACCAACAGTCCCATCACGATCTAACTTCCGGAGTAATTGCATCGCTTCCAATTCTGGAAGACCTTCCTTGAGGTTTAGCTTCCGCACCTTCTGATCCGGTGGTAAATCAAGGTGTAGCACCCAGGAGGAGGTCACAATCACTTTCAGTTTATGAGTTGTGGCGCTGAGAATAGTCCGTAAGGCATCGCGCAGGTTTGGATCGGTCAGACTTCTGGCCTCCAAATCAATCAACTTGTCGAGATGGTCAATCAGGACCACCACGCGACGATCCGTTAAGCCAGAGAGTACATCCGCAATCGCGGAAGCGAGATACTTCTCCTGAGAGTGCAGACGAGGTGCAGTGGGCATTGAGCTACGGATTTTATCAAACACATTAAGCCAACCCGATTCGGAATGGTCTTGCTGGTTGAGATAGGCAATGGCATGGATGGGAACCTGGCACTCTGGACTAGTCCGGATTCCACACTGAATTTGGTCAAGAGCATGGTGGGCAAGCGCTGTCTTCCCTGATCCTGCCCTGCCCCAAATCCAGAGTACCGCACTGTCTTCATTGGAAATGAAGTCTTTGATCTTTTGTTGCTGTTCGCGGCATCCTACAAAGTCGGCTGATGCTTGAAGCCGAGGTTCATTGATCACGATCAGCCCAGTTGTGCCAGGAGATGCAGGCGTAGTGACATCGACGGGCTCAATCGTCATAGAAGGCGGGAGACGTTCTCCCCGCTTTCGTGCCAGATAGACGCAAAGTTTTTTCAGGCCACCTTCGAAATCGGTCCAGCAGTCGATGTAGTGAGTATCCTGAATTTGAAACGGAAGTTCCCTTGCTGGAAGGTCGACCTCTGAACAAAGGCGCAGAGGAATAATCGGTTTCTTATTGTTGCGAGCGACGGCTATTTCACTGCGACAGTAGGAACTCATGACACTGTCTCTGCTGACGAGAAAGAGCATGGCGCTGCACATGCTGATTGCCTTTTGAATCTCGGGCGCAACAGCATCCCCCGGTTCTATGTCGCGTTCATCGATCCACACGCGAACGCTCGGGGAACTCTTCTCAACTCCTTCCTGAATCTTCTGAGCGTGCTTGCGATCAACACGAGCGTAGCTGATAAAGTAGCTGACTATTCCACCATCGTGGTCCTGAGGCTTGTTGCGTTCGTTATCGAGAGAGTCATCAGTCATCTGGCAAACACTGTCGGCAATTTGCTGATTAAAGGTATCCCGTCGTCGTCCGGCGTCCTTGTGGGCACTACGTGCTCATGTTGCTGTCGACCTGTGTCATCAAGATTTTGAGAGTAGCGGGTGGAGACTATGCCGCTTTTCTTGCATCATTTGGATATAGGCCCTGCGGCTGAGCGCACCTCTCTTGATCACCAGCAATTTCTGGTGACCGATCGCAATGGCTGTGGCTTCGAGATCGAGACGAACCTTAGACGGCCCAACCTCTTCCCCCAGCTTTGCAGTGAATTCCCCACTCTCATACTGGTCCCACCATGATGTCGCGTGTGACACATAATCTTTCAGAAAGTGCGATCGTACAACCCAGAGACCAAGACTCTGCTGATCAAGCACCGGGGTTATCAAATCGTGAGCCCATTCAGGCACCTCATGGATCGACCGAAAGGTATGCTCCCCTGGGAATCGCTCAAGCACCAAACTATCCAATGCTCTGAACAAATCGTCGAACAGGGTATGTTCTTCTTGAGAAAGAGTCGATGCCTCTGGTGAGTCAGAGGGACCGCCGCTGGTTCGCTCTTCATAATTTTTTAAATTGATCGCCGTAGCATCATCGTCCCTCGCGAGTATCTGTTTTGCTAGGCACTCGAACGCCTCATTCACTCCCTCGCCAGTCTTGGCACTGGTTTCAAAAATGTTGGTCCCCTCACCAAAGATTTCAAGGGCACGGTTGGTTACTGCGGGAGAGGGAAAGACGTCCTGCTTGTTGATCAGGAGCACAAATGGAATTTCTTCTTTCTTCGAATCCTCAGGCAGGAGATCTTTTACACCGTTGAGTGTGTCGGGACGTGTGACATCCGCCACCAACATATGCCCATCTGCTCCACCAAGGTCCAAAGTAGAGTATTGCAATCCTGGATCGTCCTTCCCTTGGAGATCCCAGATATTCAACTTAACTAGTTTGTCATCGCAGGTGATGCACGTGTCATACATGCGGCCGCCGAGCGTGGTTGTGTAGCCTTCCTCAAACTTGTCGTATGTGAATCGTCTCACGAGGGAAGTCTTCCCGACAGCGCTGGCTCCCAGCACGCAGATTTTTATACTCAGAGAATCTGTCACGGTATGGCCCCCCTCGATCCAGCATCTTTGATGGCGATCTGAAACGACACCCGTCGCTGCCGTAAGGGATTGGAACCTTGAATTTCGTCCGTTCCAAGACGTTCTACAGACTCTGCAACTGATTGGAAATCGATGGCAGGAAACCGTTCGACTGTGAGAGTGGACAGGATCCTCTGTATACGGGCAAGTGCAAGACGGCGATTCGTGTCAGCTGCGCCCTCTTCGCTGGTGTTGCCATGAATCTCCACTCGCATCCGATAACCAAGTTGCTGAGCCAGGGCATCGCTCTCTCGAAGCGCCTGGAGCAACGCCCGAAAGGCAGGCTCAGCCTCTGATGCAAGTGACGCGCTGCCTGCCTCAAAATCAAAATGGTGGGCTTCAATCTCCTGAACGAGTTGATTGAGCCGCTCGCGGGTTCGTCGGTTAAGTAGTTCAGGCGCTAGCGAGAGATAGGGTTCAAGTCGAAAGTCTATCGCTTCGGCCGACAGCCCCACCTCCTGAGCGATTTTTTGTGGTTCATAGGAGAGTGGATCCCGCAACCCGTACACAATGGTTTTCCCATTCTTTCCGTCAGCGGTTTGTGTATGTGTAATCTGAATCCCTGGCTTCCCCCTCGCCTTTTCAAGAAAGTGAGCCCACCGCAGCTGTTCCTCGTCCACTCGCCGTTGGTCAAGATAGTTTGTGACGCCCCACCAGCCAAGCGCTGACAGTAGGAGCATCAGCGTAACCACGAACGCTGGTGACCATCCGCCACTGGTTGAGCCGGTCTCATTTCGGGAGTCGTTCTCCTCCTGGAGGAGGCAGGACTCCAGGTGCGGTCGCGCGGCCTCAAACGGCTGCTTGTCGCCTCGGAAGGTCTGAAGGGCCTCGTTCAACTCGAAGTGGATAGAATCCAGTGCATCCTGAAGCTTTGGCCTGAGCGATAGTGATGGCAGACCACGGACAACTGCAGCTAAGACCGCCTTCGGGCCTTGCTCGATCAACACCGTCTTGCCATCGTCCATTTTGATTTCTCTCATGGACGAGTCTTTCGAGGCCTGAAACTCATCCTGGGCAAATTTCTGCACAGCCGTCTTGATTTTTGAAAACATACTGGTAATCAAGTCTTCATGGCCCGACTCAAAGGCTGGTACATTGGCGATGCGGACATCCGCCAGATGTATTCCATCTTCCCTAGAAAAGAGAAACACCCGTTCCACTTGATACCCAAAGGTGTGCGACAGGAGAACTTCCCCGAACGATCTGCTGGTTCTCCACGCCTCCCAGCGCCAGGTTATTCCTCGCCAAGACAGACCACTGTGGTCCAGCGTTCGATTCACGGACTGCACTATATCCTGCACAGCAGTCTCGATGGCTTTCCGAATGGCTGGCATCATCACGGGGGAAATCGCGACGACAATGTCCGGTGCCGAGCCTTTGAGGACACGCGCAACGACATTGGCGATGATGGGCACCAAGGATTTCTTCAGATACTCATCCTGTTTGGTCCGTTGACGGATAGCATCCGGCAAGACGTTGGCGACAACGGAGGCGTCGATGACCTTATTTTTGACGCGATCGTCGAGTTGGTTGAGATCGCATTCGAGTCGGTCGAGTCGGTCTCGTTCCGCCTCAAGGAGCAATTCCTGGAGTTCTTCTAGATTGCCGTTCGGATATGGAGCTGTCGATGTGCTACGTTCGGGAAAGTCAGGCATGGCCTTGCTCCCGTGGTCAAGCGGATTTCAGGCGCGATGATAGTCTGTGGCTTTCAGCCGATCGTTCCCTGTGCTCGGAATCGCACTTCCCTGCCGACTCTGTTTCCAGGCCTTGTGTCCATTACTTGCCACGAGTTTGGGCGAGGTCTTCACCTAACGACTGGGCGGATTTGGTGAACAATTCTGCGAGTGCGGCACGCGTGACTTTTTCCCGCCGCAACTCCCTCAAGGCTGACTCCATGACACCTGAGAGCTCTTTGTTTTTCTGGTGCATCTCAGCCAACAGAGCCTGCTGTTGATCGGCAATCTGCTGACGCAATTCACGGCTTTCGGTCGAAGCCTGTTGGTGCAGCTGAGCGGTACTGGCCGAGACCGTCTTCCCCAATTCGTTCAGGTCGCGCAACAGACCGGCGCTCGACTGAGCCCGGCCCTCGTGCTCGCTTTTGATCTGGGCCGTGAGCGCCTCGACATGTCGCTTCATGGACGATTCAAGCGAGTCACATCGACTGTTCAATTCCTGTTTCCATTCGCCGGCGACACGCGTGAGCGATTCTTCAAGATGGGCAATGCGCTGCGCATGTTCACGGAATTGCGCGCCGAAGAGCAATTCCTGGACCTTGGCAAGCCCATCGGGCTGGTTCCGGTTCTCTTCTGGGAATGGCTTGCGGCTGTCGTCATGGGAACTGGTTTCTTTGTTGGCATGCAGGGACGGCTTCGGTGCATCTCGTTCCGTCGCAGTGGGTTTCATGGTCGTCCTCCTTCACGTCGTGCCACGGTGCGGCTTGTACTGACCCGCCGGCGCCTCAGACAGACTTGCGTAGGAATACTGTCAGTGTTGGATACTAGCACTCTCGGACAGCGAGGTCTAGCCTAGGAATGTAGGATCAGTGCCCTGATCAGGCGCGTACAAACCAAAGGGACTGCTTGCCTAGCGCTAGGGCCTCAGCGAGCTGGTAAGAGACACAGCCACTCTATCGAGAACTATCCAGGCCCTCAAGTCCTCAGCACAGTCCCGCGTTTCTGGTAAGGCCATCCTTCATTGCCGAGAATTTTTGCAACAGATCCGTATACAAGAGCTTGAGCAGGCCATTCTCCTGCTCCAATTTTCTCAGCCGCTTCGCATCGAACTTATTCATGGTTTGGTTTTCCTTCGATACTGACCGACGCATGACGAACCTCCTCACGATAGATGGATAGTTGGAGAACATCTCTTGATGAAAACTACAAAGCAAACTGGATGCCACGCAAAAATACTGATGCCGCCATACTTCAAAACCATTGTAAGAGCAGATAGTTACAGAACTTGATAGAACACGAGAGGGTACAGAACGGATGGATGACTGAATCAGATGTGGTATCGAATTAGATACAGGGATGGATCAGAAACAATACAGGCGAGCATCGACTATTGTGAAGAACGCCCTCGCTGTAACGGAAAATAGTACAGCAAACCAATCACCGCAATTTTGCCACCGTCACTCCATCTCCGCCCTCAGCCTTGTCACCTGGGCGAAAGTGCGCCACATAGGGCGAATCTTTCAGGTACTCACGCAAAACAGATTTGAGTCGACCAGTGCCGTGGCCGTGAATGATGCGGAGGAACGGCGCCCCATCCAGAGTCGCCCGATCCAAGGCCGCCACAACCCGATCAAGTGCCTCATCCGCAGCTTGGCCCCGCACATCCACCACGGTCTGTTCATCAAGCCCCAGTCCATTGCTCGTCGAAACTCGACGATAACCTGAAACCGATGAGACCGGTTGGGCTGTCACAGGATGCGGCTCACGCGGGATGCCAATAAGGTTTGACACGCTGGCCAAAACTTCACCCTCCCCGACTTTCACGCGGACTCGCTTTTTCCCTTGTGGTGTTTCCAATAGGCTTCCGGTCATCCCTAAACCGGCGATCTCCACGCTATCCCCGACATCCAGCTGTTCAAGGGGAATCGGCGTGCTGGCCGGCGTAAGCTCCTGCCTGGTTTTCGTCTCCAACTCATGCAACCGCTGTTTCGTCTCCTTAGCCTTGATGAGTTTCTGCTCACGCTTCAAGGAATCAACAGTGGCCTGGACCTCTGCCCGTGCCCGCTGAAATTGTTCGCCCAGTTTCTTCTTAAGACCCCGTTGAGCCTCCTGCTCGGCTTCTTCCAGTTGCGCTCGAAGCGCTTGTACCTCCCGAGCCACCTGCTCTGCTTCGTGCCTGGCTCGCCGGGCCCTCTCACCGTCGTCGGCCAATTGGCGTTGCTTGCGCTGCAAATCAGCCATCAATTCGTCTAGCCGATGGTCCTCATGATGTAACCGCCTCCGCGCATCGTTGAGAATGCTTTGATCCATACCCAGACGACCGGCGATCTCCAATGCCGATGACCCGCCAGGAATCCCGATAAACAATCGATAGGTCGGCGCCAATCGTTCCACGTCGAACTCCACACTGGCATTCATAAAACCGGAGGTCGTCTGCGCCAGCTCTTTGAGTGAGCCGTAATGCGTCGTCACCACCACCTTCATGTTTAGCTCAGCCAAGCGGCACAGCAGCGCCTCGGCCAACGCCGCGCCTTCTTGCGGATCGGTGGAGGTCACTGGCTCATCAAGGAGGACAAGAGATCGAGATGTGGGGCGTGCACTCGACATCGGTCGAGCAGCGCTCTCGGACAGGAGTTGGATCATGCTTGTCATATGGGCGGAATAGCTGGACAGATCGCGGGTCAGATCCTGCGCATCACCGATATCGGCATAGAGATCGGTAAACAATGCCATCTCCGATTCCGGAGCGCAGGGGAGATGCAGTCCGGCCCGCGCCATGAGGGCAAAGAGTCCGACGATTTTGAGCGTGACAGTCTTCCCTCCCGTATTCGGCCCGGAAATCACAAGGACACGAATCTTCTCGTCCATGAGAATGTCGTTCGCGACGACATGATCTTTCGCGATGAGCAACAGCGGGTGCCGTGCCTGCGTGAGCATCACGCGACCATCCTCATTCAAGAGGACGGGATGACACTTCAACCGACGACTCATCTCGGCTTTGGCTCTAATCACATCACATTCGGCCAGCACCTCGATCCCTTGCTCAATCTCGGCCGCTTTTGAAGCGACCACCGTCGTGAGCTCCCGTAAGATACGCTGGACCTCCCGTTCAATCTCCAAATCCGCCACTTTGATGGAATTGTTCAGTTCAACCAACTCCCGCGGCTCCAGAAAGACGGTGGCCCCGCTGGACGACACATCGTGGACAATCCCAGGAATTCTCCCCCGCATGTCCGCCTTCACCGGCACAACGTAACGCCCCTCTCGCTGGGCAAAATACGACTCTTGCAGGACATCCTCATAGCGCTTGGAATGGAGGAGCTGCTCTAGCTGCTGCCGCATCTCTTGCTTCAACCCCTGCGCCTGATGCGTCAGACGCCGTAGCTCCGGCGAAGCCGTGTCTTTCATGGAGCCGTCCGACTGAATCGCGCCCTCAATAGCCTTCAGGACTCCCTTCAAAGTTTTTGTGATATGCAGCGGCTCCAAGACTCGCGCCAGAACCTGCATCTTGCCTTGATGAGACTCAGCATATCGCTCAACGTCTGCCATCAGGGCCAGCACCACCGCACAGTCTCGTAACTCACCAGCCTCAAGCGTTCCGCCCTTTCCGGATCGGATCAGTTCTTCACGAATATCGGGAAAGCTGAGCGCTGGCATCGGATCACTCCCCTCCAGCAATCTCACCATCTCGGTCGTCTCTTGTTGGCGCAGGCACGCCTCCGCGAGGTCGCTCGATAGGATAAGCGACCGGCATTGAACACCCCCCATCGCTGATTGTGCATGCTGTGCAAGGAATTCAAGGACACGAGACCACTCCAACACCTGCATCGCGCGATCTGATAATGATGTATTCATGTCAAAATAGGCGGTACACCAGACTGACGGTCAAACTCAAGCCAAGCTCTCGATCGACGGGCAAGATGGGTGAGTCTCGGAACCCACGAAACCGTCTTCTCTCCTTTCCACTGAGCCTCGTCTCAAACCTTGACAACAAGGAGAAGGCATCGATACTATCATTTGTCCCGACGAAACACCTGGTTATACTGAACTCATTTACTTATGTAGAGGATTACGCTATGGCCATTCGAGTTGGAATTAATGGATTTGGACGCATCGGACGCAACGTGTTCCGCGCCTCGATGGGCGACAAAGATCTGCAGATTGTCGCCATTAACGATCTTACAGACGCCAAAACGCTCGCATACCTGCTCAAGTACGACTCTGTACACGGGACTCTGCCGTCCACGGTTGAAGCCAAGGAAGACCAAATTTTTGTTGATGGGACCCCCATCAAAGTGCTCGCGATGAAAGATCCGAAAGAGCTGCCCTGGAAGGCACTGAACGTGGACGTGGTGATCGAATCGACAGGCCGATTTACCGACCGAGACGCGGCAGGCAAACATTTATCCGCCGGGGCCAAGCATGTGATCATCTCGGCCCCGTCGAAAGATCCCGATGTGACCATCGTACTCGGAGTGAACGAAGACAAGCTCGATCCGAAATCGCATCACATTGTGTCCAATGCCTCCTGCACGACTAATTGTCTGGCGCCGGTGGCAAAGGTCTTGCTGGAAACATTCGGCATCAAACATGGCGTGATGACCACCATCCATTCGTACACCAACGATCAACAATTGTTGGATCTGCCCCATCAAGACCTTCGACGCGCCCGCGCAGCCGGCATGTCGATGATCCCGACCAGCACCGGAGCGGCCAAGGCCTTGCATCTGGTCATCCCCGAACTCAAGGGTAAATTGGATGGGCTTGCCATTCGCGTCCCGACCCCGAATGTCTCGCTGGTCGATCTGACCGTCGAAACTGAGAGGGATTGCGATATCGCATCCGTCAATGCGGCCTTCAAAAAGGCTGCGGATGGTCCGCTCAAAGGCATTCTTAAGTACTCCGAAGAACCCCTCGTCTCGATCGACCAAAAAGGGGACCCTCACTCGGCCACCGTCGATGCTCCGTTGACCAACGTGGTGGACAAGCGTCTCGTCAAGGTCACGGCGTGGTACGACAATGAATGGGGGTATTCATGCCGAGTCCGCGACCTGGTCAAGGTCCTGGCCGGAAAATCTGTTACTCACTGAATGCGGCACCAGGGATGATGGGCGGTCCTCACACGAATCCATCTCTCTAAGCAATTTCTCAGTTCACAGCACCGATGGGAGGAGCGCCTGATGAACTTGCACAAGAAAACGATCGACGATGTGCAGCTTCGTGGCAAGCGCGTGATCATCCGCGCTGATTTCAACGTGCCGCTCGATGAATCGTTGCAAATTACTGACGACACCCGCATTCGCTCGACCCTGCCGACCATCAATCGCGTCGTCGATGAAGGCGCCAAAGTCATTCTTTGCTCTCACCTCGGTCGACCGAAGGCTGCCTTTGAGCCAAAATACAGCCTCGCCTCTGTCGCAAAACGGCTAGGACGACTACTCGGGAAAGAGGTGGTCTTCGCTCCGGACTGTATCGGCCCAGCCGTCGAGAAGCTGGTCGCCAAGATGAAAGACGGAGATGTCCTCTTGCTGGAAAATCTTCGTTTTCATGCCGGGGAGGAAAAAAACGACGACACCTTCGCCAAAGCCCTGGCCTCGCTTGGCGATGTCTTCATCAATGACGCATTTGGAGCAGCACACCGGGCCCATGCATCGACGGTTGGGATTACAAAGTACATTAAAGATGCGGCAGCAGGTGCGCTACTCAAGAAGGAAATTGAATATCTCGAAGGCGCCGTCGCCAATCCCGTGCGCCCGTTTGCCGCGATTCTGGGAGGCGCCAAGGTGTCCGGAAAAATCGGCGTCATTGAGAATCTCGGGAAGAAGGTCGATAAGGTCATCATCGGCGGCGGCATGGCGTTTACCTTCTTAAAGGCCAAAGGCATGGAGATCGGCAATTCCCTCTGTGAAATGGACATGTTGGATTTTGCCCGAGGAATCGAAGAGCATGCGCTCTCACGAGGAGTCAAATTCTACCTGCCCGTCGATTGTGTTGTCGCAGCCAGCCGAGAGATTGGCGCTGAAACAAAAATCGTCCCCGTGCAGGAAATCCCCAAAGGATGGTATGCCCTCGACATTGGCCCAGCTTCCGTAAAACTGTTCAATGAAGCGGTCCAAAATGCAAAAACTATTCTGTGGAACGGACCCATGGGTGTGTTTGAAATCGACGCCTACGCCCGAGGCACGATGGCGATGGCTCACGCCATCGCTGATGCCTATGCGCTCACCATCGTCGGCGGCGGCGAGACGGCGCTGGCCGTTCATCGGTCCGGCGAATCCGAGAACATGTCGTTCATCTCGACCGGAGGTGGCGCGGCGCTGGAATTGCTAGAAGGCAAAATCCTTCCAGGTCTCGCGGCACTGCCTGATCGTCCAAGCTAATCAATACTTTTCAGAAAGTAACAGAGATTCGAGAGTCACTGTGCGTACTATCCTGATCGTCGGCAACTGGAAGATGAACAAGACCGCGTCTGAAGCGACTGTCTTCATGCGCGACCTGCTCGCTCGTGTTCCTGCTCAGTCTGCAAACCTTGAGCTCGTCGTGGCCCCCCCGTTTACTGCGCTGGAATCAGTTCGCCTGGCGTTGGGCGCCTCGTCTCCGATTCAACTTGGAGCGCAGGATCTGTTCTGGGAGGATCACGGTGCCTACACGGGAGAAGTCTCTGCACCGATGCTGAAGAATCTCGGTTGTCGCTATGTCATTGTTGGGCATTCAGAGCGGCGAACGCTCTTTGGTGAACGGGGAGACCTGACCCAGAAGAAAATTCAAGCGGCGCTCAAGCACGGGTTGCGCCCCATCCTCTGCATCGGTGAAACACTTGCACAACGAGACAACGGCACGACCGACCACGTACTGACACAGCAAGTGCACGACGGTCTGTCCGGCCTTGCCACGGAGGCGTTGGCCACCATTACCATCGCGTATGAACCAGTCTGGGCCATCGGTACGGGAAAGTCGGCGACGGTTGAGCAAGCCATTGCCGCCCACCGGACGATTCGGCAAGTCCTTGCCACCGTAGCCTCTGCCGCAGTTGCCGACTGCACCAGAATTCTCTATGGAGGAAGCGTCACGCCACACAATATAGAATCGTTACTGGCCTCGGACCAGATCGACGGCGCACTCATCGGTGGCGCTTGTCTCCAAGTCGAGTCCTTTGCTACAATTGCAACAGTCGCTTCTGTTGCGCGATCCACCGGAGTCTGAGATCTCATGCTGTATACGTTGCTGGTTATTGTCCATGTTTTTATCTGCTTCCTGATGATTGGAGCGATTCTTCTCCAATCAGGAAAGGGGGCGGAAATCGGTGCCTCGTTTGGTGGATCCAGTCAGACGGTGTTCGGTAGCCGTGGCCCAGCAAACTTTTTGAGCAAGCTGACGGTCGTTGTGGCGGCCGTGTTCATGGTGACATCGCTCAGTCTGGCGATTTTAGCCAAGCAACGAAACTTCTCTTCGACCGTCATCGATATGCAGCCTAAGAGCGAACCCACAGCTCCCCCGGCTGCTTCACCCGCTCAACCTTCAGGAGATTCGCATCCTTCTGGGGAAACTCCAGCGGCAGGCCACTGACCTCATTCTTCGTCAGGGCGTCATTCGGCAATCGAGCGAGCCTCGGTTCAATTTGACTTGATTGACGGTTGATGCCTTTCGGCCTGCAAGGTGTCAGATACGAGTCAGCCAGGACTCGTGCGCGAGGTCTTCCCCTCGCACGATTGAAAAGAAGGTGTCTTGGAGGGCACGTGTAATCCGTCCAGGGGCACCATTTCCGATGCGCCGGTTGTCGATTTCTCGTACCGGGGTCAACTCTGCAGCGGTTCCCGTCACAAATACTTCGTCAGCAATATACATTTCATCCCGCGTGAATCGTTCCTCCACCACGACGATGTTCCGTTCTTGAGCCAATTGGATGACGGAGTTTCGCGTAATCCCTTCAAGCACCGACGTCAACGGCGTCGTCTTGAGGACGCCCCGTCGAACGATGAACACATTCTCTCCTGTTCCCTCAGCAACATAACCTTCCGGATCAAGAAGAATCGCCTCGTCATATCCATCGGCCTTCGCCTGCCGTTTAGCCATAATGGAGTTCACATAGTACCCGGATATTTTCCCCTTGGTCATGGACACATTCACATGGTGCCTCGTAAAGGACGAGATGCAGGCACGCATCCCATTGGCCAATGCATCATCCCCCAAATAGGCGCCCCACCTCCAGGCAGCAATGCCCACCCGAATCGGATTCTCCCCTGGATGGATGCCCATCGCCCCATACCCAACATAGACCAACGGACGAATGTAACAGGCATCGAGACGATTGACTCGAACGGTTTCAATAATGGCCTCGGTGATCTGCTTTTTGTCATACGGCATCGCCATCATGCCGATATGGGCCGAATCAAACAGTCGATCGACATGCTCCTGAAGCCGGAAGATGGCGGATCCCGATTGTCCCTTGTAGCACCGAATACCTTCAAACGCAGCAAGGCCATAGTGCAGCGAATGGGTGAGAATATGGACATTGGCCTCCTCCCACCTCACGAATTTCCCATCCATCCAGATCTTTTCAACTGGTTCCAACATTGAAGACGATCTCCAGCGAGCGATAGTACTCAATCCCGCCTGCGGGGGCGGGCGTGACGGACTATAGCGTGAGGTCAAACGTGGGTCAAGCAACCAGGACGGTGATTGACTCCGAACCATTCACATCGTGATGGAAACACTTACGTGGAGGCGCAATAGGCACGCAGGCGGGCACTCAGAAACGTTCCAACTCGCTCTTCTCCCACGGGACTCAAGGTTACGACCTTGCCACCGAACAACAGGCCGCGCACCCATCGAACCACGACGCGCTGAATTTCGACTGGCTCATCCTTATCGGGAAGGGTGAGCCGGACAACCAGTTCCATTCCAGGGGCTACTTGATGATCCCCCAGGACGCGAAACCCGTTACGACAGAGGTTTATCACCGTTCCTTTCCCGAGGAAATCTCCCCCCAGATAATACACAACACAGCGAACGGGAATCCGATGATAGGTACGGATCACAAACTTGTTGATGTGAGCCATGATCTTGTTGTCATCTCCCGATTTTGTTTCGTGGAAATACCAGAAACATGCCCTCGCAATGGTAGCGCTCAGCATACGTGTCGGCACGATCGCTCTCCTAGTCCTCTAAAGAGGGGCCCATGTCTATATCAACGACTCGCTTGTTGCTCCTGGTATGTCTTGACACCTCTCTCATCCCCATGTTAAATGAACCGTTCTTCACGCTCGGAAAAGGAATAATATGTACGCGATTGTTGAAACAGGTGGAAAGCAATATCGAGTCGAGGCTGGGGCAACGGTTCAGGTCGAACGGCTGCCAGGAGACGTCGGGGCTGAGGTAGAACTCGGCCAGGTCCGTCTCGTGCATGGTGACGCTGGTATTCTACTTGGACAGCCTCTCATTAACGGGGCCAAGGTCACGGCTGAAATCGTGCAGCAAGGTCGAACCCGATCAATTACCGTTTTTAAGAAAAAGCGCCGCAAGGGCTATCGCCGCACCCGTGGACACCGACAAGGATTCACCAAGCTGTTGATTACGAATATTGCAACAGCCTAAAGACATAAGAAGGACTTACTCATGGCAACAAATAAAGGTGGCGGATCTTCACGTAACGGTCGTGACAGCAATCCTCAATATTTGGGGGTCAAGGCCTATGGTGGTGAGACCGTAACAGCCGGCAGCATTATCGTCCGCCAACGCGGCACCAAATTTTTCCCTGGATTCAATGTGGACCTTGGAAGAGACCATACCCTATTCGCTACTATGGGCGGTGTGGTCAAGTTCGAAGGTGGACGTGGCAGACGAAAAGTCAGTGTATATCCTATTCCGGCCAAGTCCTAATTCGCTTTCCTGCCTCTTCCGTTACGATCACACTGGCTAAATTCTCTCTGCCTCTCGCTCAGAGTCGGGTGTACTTTCCTACTCGTCGTGACCGAGCAGGCTACCGAACGTTGAGAGATTATGTTTATCGATGAAGCACACATTGCGGTACGAGCCGGTCGTGGCGGAAACGGCATCTGCAGTTTCCGCAGAGAGATGTTTGTTCCGCGTGGAGGCCCAGACGGTGGAGATGGAGGCACCGGTGGCGACATCGTCATGACCGCATCTCATCGCTTGACGACCCTACTTGACCTCCGCTACCTCAACCACTATGAGGCTGAAAACGGGCGACACGGTGGAGGATCCAATTGCACGGGTCGTTCCGGAGAAGATCGGACCATCACGGTTCCAGTTGGCACCATTGTCTCCGATGACCAAACGAACGAAACACTCGTGGATTTCATCGAAGATGGCCAAACGGCTGTCATCGCCCACGGAGGGCGAGGCGGGAAAGGCAACAGCAACTTCGCAACCTCCGTCAATCGAGTGCCGACGAAGTGTACTCCCGGAACTCCTGGCGAAGAACGAACCTTGCGACTTGAGCTGAAACTGCTCGCCGACGTCGGACTGGTTGGTTTTCCCAACGCCGGCAAATCGACGCTCATTGCAGCCATCTCAGCGGCCCGGCCCAAGATTGCTGACTATCCCTTCACGACGTTGATCCCCAATCTCGGCATTGTCCGGTTGGGATCCGAAGGAAGTTTTGTCGTGGCCGATATTCCCGGCCTGATTGAAGGCGCCCACGAGGGGAAAGGCCTGGGCATACAGTTTCTCCGCCACATCGAACGAACCGCGTTCTTGCTCCACTTGATCGATGTCTCAGAATGGGCCCCTGATGATCCCCTAGCCAGCTTTGAGACCTTGCGACGAGAACTTGCCGCCTATGACGGAGGGCTCACCACACGCCCTTTCGCCGTCGTGCCAACCAAGATCGATGTGATGGGCACAAGCGAACGGCTGGCTCAGCTGCAGACCTATTGTCACCTCAACGGCTATCCGTGCTTGCCGATTTCCGCCGCCACGAATCACGGGCTTGCTGACTTGATCACCTACCTCGGGAAACAGGTCATGCGTGTACGGAAGACGCCATGCGAGACCAGCTCCTAGGACACGCGAAGCGGATCGTCGTCAAGATCGGCAGCAGCCTGATCGCGTCGCGTGCGGAAGGTCTGCGCCCCCAACACATTGAGCGATTGGCTGATGACATCGCAATACTCCGAACCGCAGGTCGGGAAATCCTGGTGGTCACTTCCGGTGCCATCATCTCCGGTATCCGAAAGTTGGAACTGAAGGAGTATCCCAAGAGCCTCCCCATCAAGCAAGCGGCCGCAGCCGTGGGGCAGAGCCGGCTCATGTGGGCCTATGAAAAAGCGTTTGAACGTCTCAATATTCACGTGGCGCAGATTCTGCTCACCCACCAGGATCTCGCTGATCGCCGCCGATTTCTGAATGCTCGCCATACACTCGCGGCACTCATCGGTTTCAGCATCGTGCCCATCATCAATGAAAACGACACCGTCGCGGTCGATGAAATCAGGGTCGGTGATAACGACACTCTCGCGAGCGAAGTGGCTCACCTGGCCGATGCGGACTTGCTGGTGATTCTCTCTGACGTTGACGGACTGTATACGGAAGATCCACGCAAGAACCCGTCGGCGACCTTGATTCCGCTGATTGCCGAGATTACCGAAGATATCGAGCGCCTGGCAGGAGTGTCCAGCACCTTTGAAGGGACCGGCGGAATGGCGACCAAGCTTCGAGCCGCCAAGAAAGTCGGTGAGTACGGAATTCCGACATTAGTGCTCAATGGCGAACGGGCCGGACTTCTCCCAACAGTCCTTAGCGGAGAACCCGGTGGCAGTCTCTTTCTCGCCAGGGAGCGTCGGCTGACCAGTCGTAAACATTGGATCGCCTTTACGCTGCGCCCTCACGGCCAGATCCATCTCGACCAGGGGGCGGTAGATGCCTTGACCAAGCGAGGCAAAAGCCTGCTGGCATCCGGGATCCTCCAGGTGACGGGATCATTTGAAGCCGGCGATCCGGTCAGCTGCCTCGATACGGACGGAAAAGAATTCGCAAAAGGCCTGGTAAACGTGTCGTCCGACTTATTAGGGCAGATGAAAGGTCTCAAGACCACGGACATTCAGGCACAGTTTGGACCTCAAGAGTATGAGGAAGTTATTCACCGAGACAACCTAGTCATCCTCTAGTGCGGAGTCATGAATTCTTCGAGCCCCGATCTCCAACACCCAGCACTCAGCCCGCTTCGCCCGGGCAGCGAGGCGAGCACCAAACTCTCGCCCCTCAAAGTGGGCCTGCTTGGTGGAAGCTTCAACCCTATTCATAATGGTCACCTGACCATTGCTCAGCATGTCCATGAGCGCATGCAGCTCTCCCAGGTCCTTTTCATACCAACCGGCGATCCACCTCATAAGCGGGATGGCTCACTGGCTCCGGCGAATGTTCGGCTTGAAATGGTCCGGCTAGCGATTGCTGACAACCCGCTGTTCACAGTATCGGACATCGAGATACAGCGAAAGGGAAAATCTTACTCGATCGATACTATCCGAGCATTACAACACCACTATGGCCCATCCACGGAACTGTTCTTCATTATAGGACTCGACGCGTTTCTAGACTTCCCGACATGGAGAGAACCAGAAGAGCTCTTACGGATCTGCCATTTCGTGGTCGTTCCCAGACCGGGGCAATCTTTTCGGGCATTGGCGGGAATGTCACTGCTCCCCACACTTGATCCTGATAGATTGACAGGGCTAGACACCGGTACCCGCAACAGACTAGATATCGCCATCCCCTCTGATCCAGGAGTCACCTGCCTCGCCTTTCCACCCTGTCCCACCTCGGCCTCAGAGATTAGACGGAGAGTCCAGAACAAACTCTCCGTGGTAAATATGTTGCCCCCCCTGATACAATCTTATATACTTCGGCATAGTCTTTATCAGGAGGAGAGCGATCACACGCGCATCTAAGGCCACCGCCCTCGCTGTAGCCAGGGCCATGCTCGACAAGAAGGCCCTTGATGTCCAAGTCCTCCATGTCGCCCCGCTCACGTCACTCGCTGATTATTTAGTCATTGGGTCGGCTGAATCCGACCGGCAAACACGCGCGATCGCTGATTCCGTCGCTGATGTCCTCGCACACGTGGGTCAACGGCCACTAAGTCTTGAAGGCACCACATCGGGCCAGTGGGTCCTGATCGATTTTGGCGATGTGGTCGCCCATGTATTCAGACAAGACACGCGCTCGCATTATGCCCTTGAGCGTCTGTGGAGCGATGCGCAGCAGATTCCCCTTCCTGGCGAAGCGTCGGCTCCGATAGCCGCCGCACAGGGGCGGATGACCCAGAAGGCGATTTCACAGAAGATGGTCTAGGCCATGTTCAAGCTGCTGATTACTATTTTCCTCATCAGCGCCGGCGTATTCATCTACAGCTATTTCCGCGAACTGAATCCAGGGACAATCCTCATCCATACGGCTCCTGGCGCGGAGTTCGAGCTCAGCCCTGTCACGCTTGTCTTGATCTCCATGGCATGTGGGGCAGTGATTGCGACCTTCGTCGTGGGGCTCCAGCAAACGGCGCACTTAATCCTGAATTGGCGCAGCAACCGCCTGGTGCGTCGAAAAGAGAAGGTCGACACCCTCCACCGAGACGGAACCCATGCATTCATGTCAAAACGTACCTTGGACGCCATCACGCTCTTGGAGAAGGCCCTGGCGATCGACCCCAATCGAGTCGATTCGCTCCTGTGGCTGGGGAATATCTATCGATCAGAGCGGAACGTCCCTGAAGCGATCCGACTCCATCAACATGCGCAACGAGTGGACGATCGAAACATCGAGGTGTTGTTAGAATTGGGCAAGGATCTGGAGGACGCCAAACGGTACGAGGAGGCGCTTCAGGCACTTCAGCAAATCCTCAAGATCGAACCCGACAACCTGACCGCGCTCATCCGGAAACGGAATCTCAATACCCGTATGGAGCGGTGGAGCGACGCGCTTGAGATCCAACATCGTTTACTCAAAGCCAATCTTCCCGCCCCTGAGCAACAAGCCGAAGCCGCTCTGCTTGTCGGATGCATGTATGAAGTCGGGAGGCAACTACTTGAACGTGGGCATCCTGATAAAGCCCGGCGCTATTTCAGAGGAGCAATTAAGAAAGATCGGAGTTTCCTGCCTGCCTATATCGGAATCGGCGAAATTCTGATCCATGAAGGCAAAACGAAGGATGCCGTCGAAATCTTGAAAAAAGTCTACTCGCGGACCCGCAGCGTGATCATCCTCCACCGACTGGAAGAGCTGTTTCTGGATCAAGGCGAGCCCAGCGAAATCATTCGGGTCTATCAGGAGGCCTTGCAGCAAGACCCGCAGAATCCGGTGCTCCAGTTCTACCTGGGCAAGCTCTACTATCGGCTGGAAATGGTGGATGAGGCGTTCGATCAGCTGTCGACAATCGAAGGACCACAGGATCATCTCTTGGACTATCACAAGATCATGGCCAACCTGTACTTGCGGAAGCAGCATTTCGAAGAAACCATTGTGGAATTGAAGAAGGCCCTCAGCTTCAAGAAACGTGTGGTGGTCCCCTATATCTGCACCCAATGTCAGCAGGAATCCGTCGAATGGTCGGGCCGCTGCCGCCGCTGCGCCAAATGGAATACCCTCACCGCCCTCCCCTGGCTCGAAGCCGGCCAAACCGCTGCCAGCTCCGCCGGAGAGCCCTCATCTGTCCCCTCCGTGCCCTACCAAGGCATTGCTTCTCCGTTTGAAACCGTGTAGGTTTCCCGCCAGTATCTGCTGATGATTTGACCTGGCAGTTTTGTGGAACCTCTCTCTTCGATTCAATACATCGGCAGCACAACAATTCATTGTCACATCACGACTTTTTGAGGATCCCATGACCTATTTGACTTTGGCAGACAAGGCCCTCAATGACGAACCCCTAACAAGAGACGAGTGCCGTTCCATCTTAAATGCGCCGGATAATGAATTGCTTGCGCTGTTGCACGCAGCCTTTCAAGTCCGATCCAAATACTTTGGCCGTACCGTCCGGCTCCAAATGCTTCAGAATGCCAAGAGCGGAGCCTGCCTAGAAGACTGCCACTACTGTTCGCAGTCGTCCATTTCAACGGCGCCGATCGAGCGATACAACCTACTCCCGCAGAAGCAGATGATGGAAGGCGCGCGACAAGCAGCCGCCTCCAAAGCCCAGCGCTATTGCATCGTCATCAGCGGGCGCAGCCCATTGGATCGGGAAATCGACGAAATTGCCGGAGCGGTCCGCTCAATTAAACAGGAAGTTCCGATTCAGATCTGTTGCTCACTCGGTCTGATGAGTGAATCTCAAGCCAAACGCCTGAAAGCCGCCGGCGTCGATCGAGTGAACCACAATTTGAACACCAGTGAAGCTTTCCATGCGTCAATCTGCACGACCCACACCTTCCAAGACCGGCTGGCAACGATCAAGAATGCGCGTGCAGCGGGACTGGAAATCTGCTCCGGTGGGATCGTCGGCATGGGCGAAACAGACGAAGACCTGATCGATCTGGCAACGGCCCTGCGGGACGTCAAGCCGGACTCCATTCCCTTGAACATGCTCACCCCAGTCTCCGGTACCCCGTTCGAAGAGGCCGATAACCTCACTCCACAACGCTGTTTAAAAGTACTGTGCCTCTTCCGGTTCCTCCACCCTCATACCGAAATTCGCATCGCCGGCGGGCGAGAGCACAACCTCCGTAGCCTTCAACCATTGGCACTGTATCCTGCCGACTCCGTCTTTGTGAACGGGTACCTCACGACTCCAGGCGCACCAGCTCCCGAAGTCTGGGGCATGATCAAAGACTTGGGCTTCACCATCGAAGTGGATTATCAGCAGCCTGTCGCCGGCTGATCGATAGAGTAACCAACCCGACCGGACTCGCTCCAAAGCTGCTGGAGAGAGTCCCATATAGACAAAACACCAGACGGAGAACACAAGGATTGCCCAGAGCATCGGACGCGAGCTACGCCGAGCGGCCAAAGCGGCACGGAACATAGCTAAGATGATGTAGGAAGTCAGGCGCCTTTCTCACCAATATCAATCACGAGCTGCTCAGTGACGGCTGATACTGGTGGTATCGGGGCTGGTCACGCGAGCCGAGGAAAGCCTAATCAGGAATTCAGTTGCTGCATCCGTTTGATCGAGCAGTACAACGCATAGCCTTGGGCCACCATCCCTGTCACGAGTAACCCCAATGCGGTCTGCAGCCAATGCGAGTCAGGATGATCGAGTCCGTACATGCCAATGACGAACCCGATGGCAATGGCGATGATTCCGACAGATCGCGCGATGACACCCCTAAGCCACCAATTATCTGTTGACGGAGTTTTGCTAGGCATCATTCTTTCAGTCTACATACTTATAGACAGGGAGTTCAATTGCACCTAGTGGATCTAGGTACGCATGGACCATCGTGGTGGAACGTCGACATGCTCAACTTGGCAGTTGAAGACAAAATTGACTGCTCAATGGAGGCTCCTAAGGATCCGGCAGAGTCGTTGATACGCATATGATTGAACAGATCCAGATGTCTTCTCACGAGGCGAAGCCGAACGAGTTATCAAGGCCGGTTGGGTTCGATGATCCGGAACCGGACTTCATCGACATAGGAATAGGCGGAGGTCTGTTCTCCGGCAAAGAGGCCGCAACGATAGTACCCGGATGTCCAGCTGGATTTCTGAGGGGTCAGCAGGAAATACCCTGATCGATCGTTCGTCGTTGTCATGACGCGATCTTGGACTGTCGTCTGCGGATCTTCAGCCATGTCAGATGTTTCCAATCCACATCGTGCGGTCAGCGGCACGGCATCGAACGAATCCGATACCAGTCTGAAGACCAAGTAGATTTCGGATTGTGTGGTGGGAAATGTATCGCCTGGGTACAGCGGGATGAACTCGTGAGCGCCAGTCGGAGAGTCGTCCCGCACGACTTTGGTTGCCGAAATCACAAACCGAAACCAGCTAAAATCCGCATCCCGACCCACGATTGCCGCTCCAGTATCCAGCGTCTTCTGAGGCTTCAGCCTTTCAACAGCCTTCGCATACAGAGCTTCTTCCGATGGTGCAGATGTAGAGTCACCTGATTGCTTCTCCGCTTTCACCTCTTCCTCTTTCAGCTTCACCAGTTCAGGAACGTGGGGCCGCACCTTATCCAGCCAGCGAGCAATCTTCTCTTTTGCCAGGATACGGGTACCGGCTGGGAAAGGGACATCCTTATTGGCTTGGTCAAATTCGACAGCCGTGTCATACAGCATCTGGAAGTGAATGAAGGCTTCTTCCCACCGCTCTAACTCCACATAGCACTGCCCCATCCGATAGGTCGTATCCGCGAAGTCCTCCTCACTCGGATTCAGATTCGACAAGTTCCCAAACACAGCGAGCGCTTCCTTGCACTGCCCTAACTGCATGAGCGTCAGCCCCAACTGATGCGTCGCGATAGGATCGCTTGGATTGAGCGCCAGCAGCTTGCGATAGATCGGTTCTGCCTCCTGAAAGCGACCAGCTTCAAAGAGTTTCCAGGCCTCCGATCGAAGAGCCGCCCATTCTTTGAGTTGAGTTGCGGTGGCAGTCGGCGTCAATACCGGCGTGAATCGCCGTCCCCGGTCCATCGACTCATAGAGTTGCGCAAGTTGGTTTTTGGCTGGGAGCTCGAGCGGAGACCCAGGCGCCACATGCTGGAGTACATGGTGGAGGTCAGCATCCGCCCCTTGATAATCCAGTACGTCAAAGCGCGCACGAGCAAGTGCCAGTCGCCAGCTGAGCAGATCCGGCATAAGTTGGACCGCCAGCTTGTATGATTCCAGCGATTCCTCCAACCGATCGAGCTTTCGCAGTTCTTGCGCCAGTCGCCAGTGAATAAGCGGATTCTTCGCATCAATCTGCGCAATGTTGTGCAGTTCTGCAATCGCCTCCTCTTCCTGTCCCCACCGGACCAGCAGCCCCCATTTCGCCCAGCGGACATCCAGTGCAGCGGGCTGAACAGCGAGCACTCGGTCATAGGCTTGAACGGCCTCTTGAGGATTGCGAAACGTAGAAAGGATGTCGCCGCGTACTTTGTGGAGAGTGACCGCTTCCGGATGAACGCCCAGACCCTGATCAAGAATCTCCAGCGCCGTCGTGACCGCCCCACGGTCCCATGCGGCTTTGCCATGCTCAACTACTTCATCTGCCAGCGGCCTTGCCCCATCATCTGCAGCGGCACAAGGATTGGCCATCAGAGCCAATGTGAACGCGATCATCACAAGAACTACGCCGGCACGAGATCGTGGCCGATCGACAGAGTCTTGCCTATTGGATGGCGCAATCATGTTTCCGTTTTGAACCTCACTGCGCGTGGAATCAACTATACCAAGAAGCAGGAATAATATAGCAGTCAGGATTCCGGCAAAACCGCCTCACACAAATCGCTCTTGCAGTTTCATTCCCTCGCTTGACCTCCTCTCATGATCCCGCTACTCTGGCTTCAGACGAAACCCCGGTAGAGAGTTCTATTGGAGATGATGCGTGATTCTAGTCACCGGTGGTGCCGGATATATTGGGTCTCACACCTGTGTCGAGCTACTCCAGACTGGACACGACTTGACCGTCTTCGATAATTTCTCCAACAGCCATCCCGAATCGCTCACGCGTGTACAGCGGATTACAGGCAAACAACTCCGCTTCATCCGCGGCGACATTCGCGACCGGACATCGCTGGTGACGGCGCTGCGAGAAAGCGGTGCGCAATCGGTAATGCATTTTGCTGGCCTGAAGGCGGTCGGCGAGTCAGTCCAGCAACCGCTGTCCTACTACGATAACAATGTCGTCGGTTCTTTACGTTTATTGGAAGCAATGGGAACCTGTGGGGTGAAGACGCTGGTGTTCAGTTCCTCTGCTACGGTGTACGGCGATCCGCAGCGGCTGCCGTTGACGGAAGATCACCCACTCTCCGCCACCAATCCCTACGGACAAACGAAACTGACGGTGGAACAGATGCTGAAAGATCTGCAACGAAGCGATACTTCATGGCGAATCGGTATTCTCCGCTACTTCAACCCGGTCGGAGCGCATGCGAGCGGATTGATCGGTGAAGATCCGCAGGGCACGCCGAACAACCTCATGCCCTTCGTGGCGCAGGTGGCAGTCGGCCTCCGCCCGCATCTGAACGTGTTCGGGGATGACTACACAACCCCTGACGGCACCGGTGTGCGCGACTACATTCATGTCGTGGATCTGGCGAACGGACATCTCAAAGCGTTGGACGCACTCGGACGATCCACGCACCAGGCGGAATGCCTCACGGTCAATCTTGGAACCGGGACCGGCTACAGCGTGCTGGAGATGGTGCGGGCCTTTGAACAGGCCAGCGGGAAGCGGGTGATATACAACGTTGCGCCTCGTCGGCCCGGCGACGTCGCAGCCTGTTACGCCGATCCCAGCAAGGCAGCTGCCCTTCTCGGCTGGCGAACTGAGCGAAGCCTCGCCGACATGTGCGCCGACACGTGGCGATGGCAGCACCTCAATCCTCATGGGTACAATCCTCCCCGTCAAGCAACCTAGCAGGATGCGCACAACAGCTGGTCAGCGTTGTCTGAAACCTCGATGTCTGCTACGACTACAGAAGTCACAATGAGTTTTTCAGCAACCTGCAATTAAGCCTTGCCGATGGCACTCCGCCGCACCACAGGGTCATCGTGCCACACTCGGCTGTCATGATACACTGCACTTCAGATGTTCGACGTCATCCTCTACCAACCGGAAATCCCCCCGAATACTGGCAATATTATCCGCCTCTGCGCCAATACCGGCGTCCGGCTTCACCTGGTGAAACCGCTTGGCTTTGCCATGGATGATAAACAACTCATACGCGCCGGTTTGGACTATCATGAGTTCACCACGATCAGTACCTACGACGACTGGGCCGATTGTGCGGAGTACTTCAAGGATCGCCGCCTGTTCGCTGTCTCCACAAGGGGAACCAGGCGCTATGACCAGACCGGCTACACCAAAGACAACGTGTTTTTATTTGGCCCGGAAACACGTGGGCTCCCCTCCACACTCCTTGAATCGTTTCCAGTGGAACAGCGCATTCGTGTGCCGATGCGCCCAGAGAGCCGCAGCCTCAATCTCTCGAATGCTGTCGCAGTCGTGGTGTATGAAGCTTGGCGGCAGATTGGTTTTGAGCACGGGGTCTGACGTTCCTTCATTTTGAAAAAGGCAGCTGCATGGCCTCGGCATTCTCTCACGCGTTCGTTGCCCTCGCACTCGGCAAGGCTCTCCGACATCCCGTCTTTACCTGGCCGGTCTTGTTCCTCGGCATGGCCTGTTCGATTGTCCCGGATCTTGACGTCATCGGCTTTTCCTTCGGGATTCAATATGGTGACCTGTGGGGTCATCGTGGCATGACCCATTCACTCTTCTTCGCCAGCCTCCTAGGTGTCCTTCTCACGAGTATCTGGCACCAAGAGAAATCGACGGCAACACAGATGCGCCTGTTTTTCTATCTTTTCCTCTGCACCGCATCACATGGTCTGCTCGATGCACTGACCGACGGTGGACTCGGGGTGGCGTTCTTCTCCCCATTCGATACAAACCGATACTTTTTCACCTTTCGACCGGTCGCCGTCTCTCCGATCGGCATTAGCGCATTTTTTAGCGAGCATGCTTTCCACGTGCTTGCTAGCGAGGTGACATGGATCTGGCTCCCAGCCATTGCGGGGTTCTTAATCATTCGTGGGCTACGATATGTGCGGTCAGCTCAATGGACCGTGAAGCCCGCACCGAGAGATTGATCAGCCCCATGGAGAAGCTGACAGGCGAATACAGCTGCTATCCGAGATATCGACCATACAGGAAGGCGACAAACTGCTTTGCCCCGCGCATTCTATTCTTGACGTTTTCTTCCGTGACACCACCTTGTCGCAATTGTTTTTCAAACCTGATTAACGCATCTTTCAATTCTCTTCTCAATTCTTTCTCGATGACTCGATCCAACACGCTTGGCATAATCTTCCTCCTCGATTAATTTCCTCGGATTCACTCCGACCAGGACATTGACATGAAGGGTGTGACGTACAGACACCAGATCGGAAATTCTACAGAACTCGTCAGAGACAAACCAGTTCTTAAACCAGGAAGCACCAGCTCAACAAAAGACTCCTCCTTTATACAGGGCTAGAGCCGCCTGACATGGAATAACGTAAGCCCTGTTTTCACTCTGGCCTTGGGCAGGATCGTCTTATGCGTAAGAAACGTTGGAAGTGATGCAACTGATTCCTCCCAATGCACCAGCAACCGTGCCGGTTCCTGCGTCAGCAGCTCCCCTAGGTAAACCGGGCCGACAACAAAGGCCTCACCACCTCGCCGTAACATGTGACCCAGTCTCGTCATAATCGTCTTCATGGTTATGGACGAATCAAACGAGTCATATGGCAACCACTGATAAATCAGGTCATACAGTTCGTGGCTTTCCGGAGACGCTTCACACGTATCAGCGGCTTCCATTCGAATTCGTTGCAGCCAATCCCATCGGTGCACTTCGGCGCACTGGGTCCAGAGCTGCTGGGCCTGACGCTGCGCATAGGCAACGGAGCGAACATGCACGGTATAGTCACGTGGCCGGTCAAAGAGAACGCACGTGGCAATGACCGCATCCCCATTGGCAATGAGCACACGTTCTGCCCGCGATCGCAACCTTCCAATCTCGCGATCCTGCTCGCCAAGATCGTCGAGATAGTCTGCCACGAAGGATTGGGCAGCGAGTTCGCCGATCTCCTGGTCGTCTTCTGGAAATAGGGGCACCGCCTCAAAGGCTTCGGCAGGGGAAATCTTCAGAACTCCTTGCGCGAATACCGTACGCCAATCGACCGAACTGACCGGACATTCGCTGGGCGGCGATGTCTTGACTGGGAGATCAGGATCCAATGGAAAGGTTAACTCCGTTTCACGATCTTTCAGAATCAACGAACGCCCTTCGACACGGAGGCAGCGATCCAGCGGGAGCACTCGGCGCCCGATCGAACTGACATAGGGAAGACCCACCGGATCTTCATCAAAGGTGGCCTTTTGAACAATCCCGGTTTTCACAGTTACACACAGCCCCTGGCTTCCCTCAAGATACCGAACGGGAGGATGCTGGGCTGGCAGCCATTCAACACGATGAGACGTTGCAGGATTCATGAACGCTGTAAACGGATCCTCAGCACCTATCGGCCGAGGCGTAAAAAATGTGCTGAACAAGCGAAATGCTGCCTCGGATGGATAGGTTGGAATACCACGATACCGTAAGGCCCTCGGAACAGAGTGTCCCTTGTTCTGATCGTCATATAACCCACGAATCAGCTCGAACACGGCAGAGCCCGTCCCCGGCAACAACGATTTGAACAGTTCGACCACCGGGAGAAAGTCAATCTGCTCCCAATGCATGGCTCCCATACAGGCCATGAAGCGTACCGTTTCAAATCCCCCACCATCCAAAACGTACAGAGCATCTTTTCGCTGTCGAATGGTCGCCATGCCTGTGGGATCGATCGCAAGATCCTCATCGCGATAAAACCATCGCACTTCCTCGGTTGGGACTCGTAACGCTCCTGCAGCCAGGGCGCGAAGATCATCCGGTGTGATCCGTTGCCAATTGGACCTTGAGGCGAGATTCAGCTTGCTTTCATTCACCAGCCCACAAGGCTTAATCCCAACCCATCGTCCCCAATCCAGTCGAACTCGCGCTCGTCGCAACAAGACCCTTCCGATACCGCTCGACTCCCATTCGCACTCATGCAAGGGATGGCCTACCTGATCTGTTTCGAGGAAACGTCGTCCATCAGGCCGATAAAAAACAAGGTGTCCGTTTGGAAGAGTTTGAACGTGTCCACGGACCTTGTCGAAGGACTCAGCCAGTGTACGTGTGGAAGGAAACCGAAGATGGCCTGGCGTGTTCAGCGCAAATGCAATGGCGTCCGAGGACATTCACTCGCGGAGTTGGCCGCCCCCCAAGACAATGAATTTAGCGCAGGTTAACTCTTCCAACCCCATGGGACCCCGCGCATGAATGCGCGAGGTACTGATGCCAATTTCAGCTCCCAGACCGAACTGGTACCCGTCGTTGAGCCGGGTGGAGGCATTGACCAGAACGGCACTGGCATCGACTTCTTTAAGAAACCGCATCGCGTGTCCGTAGTCCGATGTCACGATCGCTTCCGTGTGCCGCGACCCATACTGTGCGATGTGTTCCATCGCCTCATCTATATTCTTCACGATTTTCACGGCAAGAATCAGGTCAAGAAACTCTTTGCCGTAATCCTGTTCGCTTGCAGGCTTGGCCTCAAGAATCAACTGGCAGGTCTTCGGACAGCCGCGAATCTCGACATTGGCCGCGCCGAGGCTTCGGGCAAGCTTGGGCAACAGAATCCGCGCGACCGACTGGTGAACCAGCAGGGCTTCCATAGCGTTGCACGTGGATGGCCGCTGCGCTTTGGCATTGACGCAAATGGCCTCCGCCATCGCCAAATCCGCTTCGGCATCGACATAGATATGGCACACACCTGCATCATGCTTCACGACCGGAATCGTCGAATGTTCCGAAATGAGTTTCATCAACGATTCGCCGCCACGCGGAATGATTACGTCGATGAACCGATCCTGCTTGAGCAACACCGGAACCACCTCACGATCTGCACGATCGACGAATGTGATCGCCCCGGCTGGAACACCGGCCTTTCTCGCCGATTCAGACAAGATGGTGGCAATCGCCGTATTGGACCGAATGGCCTCACTACCACCTCGCAATACACAAACGTTGCCCGATTTAAGACAGAGGGCAGCCGAATCTGCCGTGACATTAGGGCGCGACTCATAAATGATCCCGACCACTCCGATGGGCACACGTACCCGCCCAACCTGCATCCCGTTGGGTCTCGTCCACATACCGGACATCATTCCTACAGGATCGGGCAACTTCGCCACTTCACGAATGCCTGCGGCCATCTCCCCGATCCGCTTCTCGGTCAATCTCAAGCGATCTGCCATCGCCTTCTTTTCGGGCGTCATTCCAAACGCCTTCAAATCTTGCTCATTCGCTGCGAGGATTTCGCTCGACTGAGCCTCGAGCGCCTCCGCCATAGCAAGGAGTGCTTGATCCTTGGTCGCGGTCGGTAGAGACGCCAATCTCCTCGATGCCTGTTTGGCCTTGGAGACCAGCGCCAAGACATACTCCAACATAGGCAACGGCTTGGACTCTTCGATGTTCTGATCTGAGTCGATTTTGTCTACGGCTTCCACGCTTCACACCAATGATCCAACCACTCGGAATGACCACTGACAATACCGTGTGGGTAAGAGACGGGTCAAGAGTCTCCATCATGCGTGGTGCGTGGGATCCTTATCAGTGGCAAGGTCTGGAGAACCGAGAGAGGCACGCCAATCATGCTTATTGCGTTGCCTGAACATCCACCTCTTCCGGGCCCCTCGATTCATCTTGTGAACTCGGTTCCGCTGGAAAGATCGGCTGTTCACGGATGGCTCGCTGTGCCGGAGCCGTAGACGGCCTAGCGACAGGCCCAGCCACCGCCACCATAGATGGATTCGGATATTGAAATACCCAATCGTAATGGGTCGGCTTTCCCTCAAAGTGGCGCACTGCGAGCGGGAAATTAGCCTGTTTGATCGGTTTCTGCCGACTCTTGCTTCGGACTCCCATGATGCCTCCCGCGGGAGCCCTCAGTAATTCCCACTCACCACGTCCCACAGGATCAAGATACACCTTCCTGAGAAAGGGTTTGGGTGGCCTCGTAAGTTCGGCGAGCGTTTGCGGGTACACTTCACCAGGTAAAACTCTTCCTGCCTTTCTAGTGGCCGAATACAGCGCGAGAGCCGATTGAATTTCTATTCCCTTGGCCAGCAAATCCGTCTCGAGCTCTCGTTGCACCATCGTCTTCCACTGCCGAGCGGCCACCGTCATGGCAAGTCCCATAAGAGTAATCGCAATCATGACCATGAGGTACGAGAACCCTGTTTCTTGCCGCCTCAACGATGCCAAACGCCACCTCATGTACCATCACTCCTGGTCCGTTGATTGCTCCCTCTCCTGGTCCATTGATTGTCCCGACAATTTATCCGACAGCGATACCGTTTGATCCACATGGGTACCGGTATCTCGGATTGTCACACTTTCAGAGTTGATCGCCTTAAGAATCAGGTGGTCGTCGACACGATCCCCGACCTTCAGCATCAGCACCTCATCGTCTTTCTTGAGTACGGCAATATCCTTATTTTCACGACGCCCCTTACCCACACGAAGAAAGCCCAGGTATCGATACTGTTCTAATTCCAACTTCTCTTCTTGTTCTGTCGAGGTCTCGGCTGAATACAAACCAGGCTGATTTACGGAAGTTTGGTCATTCCCGGTGACAAACGTGCCATCGGGACGGGGCATGGAAAACATATTACGAGGCACGGTGAAAGTCGCCTGACGTTGAAGACTCGTTGATGAAAATAGATGGAGGTTTACGTGCAAGCCTGTTCCCCCTGTTCCCGCACGTTGCCCTACGGAGGGGTGACCCGCGATATTCGTGAGCGGAACGCGGACCGGCTCCTGCAGTAGGCGCCATTGCCATACTGTCAGTCCTGCCCACAGAAGGAGAAGCGAAGTAGCAAGAATCGTCTTCTTTTTCGCATCCATGTTAGTGCGCTGGTCCCGACGAACTAGACGCCTCGGTCTCGCCGCGAAGGTACGTTGCAATCTTAATATTGAATGTCAATGATTCGTCCTGTAAGCCTCCGGACCGAGCTAGCTCAAGATCCTCGATAAACACCAACTCTTCCGCCGTCTCAAGACCGTAGATGAATCGGCGAAGATCCTCGTATCGCCCAGTCATTGGCCCCTGTAATAACCCCTTGCTCGTATTCGCAATGTGAGTGGGCTCCGTCTTATAGGACAACCCCGGCAAGGTGACTCGGTCACGCTTCGCTTCATCTGAAATCCCCAACGCGAGCGGAGTAAAGTCGCGTTCGGCGGGAAGCACCGCCCAGACTCGGCTCAAGTCTTGTTTGGCCTTTCTTGCTTCTCGGTGATACATCAATGCTTGTCGGGTTGCAGCCCATTCCTTCTCCAAGCGATCTCGGCTCGCTTGAGCACTTGCCACACCGAAGTCATGGACGAGGAACAACATAAAAAGAAGACCCAGCGTGACTCCCATCCAGGAGAACAAGGGTGCAAAGGGATGCTGCCAGAGAAAGAGCAGTCGATCTTTCATCACTCAAGTTCCTTCGCGCCGGTATTGTACCGTGACATCGAACTCCACCAACCCGTTCTGCCCGACATGATGCTGCGCCAAGATCGGGTCTTTAAATATCGCGTGATTTTGAAGTCCGACAGTAAAGGCAGTGATATCCTCGAGAGCCGCAGCAGTTCCCGTGAGTTGAACCGCCGTGCCTGCTTGATCAAGACGAACGCTGCTGAGCGCAAGGCGTGGCGGGATCGTTTGCTCTAATTCAGTCAGAAACTTGGTCCACGAAAACGTTCTTTTTTCAAGCAGCTGGTTCGCCAACTCGACTTCAGAAGGCAGTCTCCTTAACGCCTCTGCAGACAGATCAATACCTTCACGCCGGGCCTCTGCCATGAAGTCGAGGTCCTGTTGCCGCACTCGATCCAGTTCTGCCTGGATGGTTAACGATTCTTGATGCGTGAGGATCACATGCCCAAGGTCCCAACAGATCCCGATCACAAGCAGGACGCAGCTGCAGATCAGGAGCCATCGAAGCGGAACGACCGCTGGCCGATAACGGCGGCTCAGGTTTATCTGGAACTGACCCTCGGCGCCGCAGTGCAATAGCCTTAACTTGAGCGGTTCGAAAAACCTCGCGACGACGGAACTCGTAATTGCCATGCTAGAGCACCCCAGCCACTGCGGCCAACGATGTCATCCCTCGGTCGCTCCCTGTGGCCATTCGACCAAGAGCCTCGACCGATTCCCAACCTAGCTGTTCAACGGACAGGTGGAGCTCGGTCTCGATGAATTTCCGAAAGGCCGCAATGTCCCCATCCGCACAAATCACAGCTTCCTTAACAACCGCTGAAGGATGTTGTTGTTGACAGATCTCCAACGAGACACAGCATTCCTCAAGCGTCTTGTTCAGCATATCGGTCTTCCTCGACGCTTCAGTCACCTCAGCCCCCAAAAGCTTGCATCGGTAAGACAACAACCGCCCTTGCTGATAAATCATGGTCGTCAGGGCTCGGTCCGATACATTGACCCACAGACAGTTTCGGCTTCGCCAATGAGAGCCACTCGATACCCTTCTCCATAGATCAAAGATCTGTAGGCTCGTGACCCCTACCTCTTGGGGAATCAACCCGACAGATTCACACAGGGACTCGTACTGCTTCAGCACCGATTCCTGGACCGCCACCGTCAGCACAGTATGGGCTGGTCCTTTCCCTTGCGATCGATCATAAAAGACTTGGGACAACACCTTCGCCCCGCTCAACGGGAACAGCTGTTCTTTGCCAAGCCGCCAGCGGATCAGCGCCTCGCGTTCCTCGCACCTGATGGGGAGCTGCTCAAGGTGCAAAACTGTCGTTCTGACCGCCGTGTCAGGCAGCAACACGGCAATCCGTTGAGGAAGATCAGAAAGCATTGTCCTCCCGAGGGACTGGTGAACCGAATCTGGATTGATCAGGGCACGAATACGATTGGCCAATGCTAAAGGATCAGCTACATTCTCCTCAGTCGGAGAGGGCTTGATCATGCCTTCGGACAGCGGAGACATGATGCACTTGTGTTGACGTTGTCCACGCCAGTTTCGCTTGGTTTCAGCCCACGCGATCGAATCGGCTCCGAACTTCAAGCACCGCTGAGGTCGACTACTAGCCCATTCCCACATCACATTACCCTTCCTCACTGAATGTCACGCGATTGATCTCTCGCAACGACGTCTCACCATTCAACACTTTTCTCAACGCCGACTGTCGCAGCGTAATCATTCCACCAGTCACAGCCCGATACCGGATTTCTGACAGTGGCCGCTCGGCATGAATCATTTCTTTGATTTCATCCGTCAGATCGAGAAACTCCGTGATGCATTTTCTTCCTCGATACCCAGTTCCATGACATTCCGAGCACCCCTTACCTTCGTAAAATGGCGTCTCCTTGTACTGCTCATAGTCCAATCCTGATTCCTCAATAAGGGCCTGCTGTGCTTGGACGAGAGTCCGACATGATGGACACAGGATTCGGACAAGCCGTTGCGCCAATACGCAGTTGAGAGCAGCCAGAAAATTATAGGCGTCGATCCCCATCGACGCGAACCGCCCGATGACATCGAACACATTGTTCGCATGCACCGTCGTCAGCACGAGATGGCCGGTCAGGGCGGATTGGATCGCGATCTGCGCCGTCTCGGCATCTCGAATCTCACCGACCATGATCTTGTCCGGATCATGCCGGAGTATGGACCGAAGGCCGCGCGCAAACGTGACACCTTTCTTTTCATTGACGGGAATCTGCACTACTCCCGAGAATTGATATTCAACGGGATCTTCGATCGTAATCAGCTTGTCTTCGAGCGTGTTCATCTCCGATATCGCGGCATACAGCGTTGTCGTCTTTCCACTTCCTGTTGGCCCCGTGACCAACACCATGCCATAGGGACGAATAATCGCTTTCCGGAATCGTTTGAGATCTTCCGGATTAAACCCGATCCGTTCGAGCTTCAAGTCTGACACTCCAGTGGCAATCGAGTCCCGGTCTAATATTCTGATCACGACCGACTCACCAAAGACGCTCGGCAGAATGGACACCCGAAAATCCACGGTCTTTCTATCCAGCCTCATACGGAAGCTTCCATCCTGAGGCACTCGACGCTCGGCAATATCAAGCTCCGACATGACTTTCAAACGGGACACTAAGGGGGCATGCAATCGACTATCTAGTGGCTCCATGGCCGGAATCAGGATGCCATCGACACGAAGTTTGACCTGGGTCGCCCGATCTGCGGCTTCGATGTGGATGTCACTGGCTCGGCGTTGCATCGCGCTCAGGAGGATGGAGTCCAGCAGCTTCACGGCTGGACTCTGCTCTTCCCCCGCATGATCGAGAGTCAGAATCTCCCCATCTCGATCATCTTCTTTGACCTGCACTGACCGGTACTCCGCTTCCAGCTCACGGAGAGCTTGACGCGAGCCAGCACTACGGTCCAGCGCGGAAAGAATCGCGCTCTTGGTACTGACGATCAGCTCAAGTGGCTTTCCGATCAAGAGCTCCAATTCGTCGAGTCCCAGCACATTGTTAGGATCGGCGATGGCAATGGTCAGCACGCCGTCTCGTTCGGCAATCGGGATAAATGGAAATCGCTGCATCAGCTTGACGGAAATCGTCTCGTAGTAGCGGGAATCGACTTGAAACTCTTTCAGCGGATCATAGGGAAGACTGTATCGAACAGCTAGGGCTTGAGCTAATTGATCCTCCGAGAGAAGTCCTTCACTGATCAGCATTTGCCCTAAGGTGGCAGGCACACCGTTACATCGGCATAGGACATCCTCGACCGTGCGTTTGGTGAGCATTCCCTGGTCGACCAAGATCTCGGCAAGAGATGTTCTCGTAAGGCTACGCAACATACGCAACCTGTCTCATCCGGGTATGCCTATTAGCCTGAGATCCCACGTCTCTCCTACTCTAGCCGCCAACGGTCCCAGCCATTTGAAACACCGGCAGATACATCACAATGACGATCCCGCCGACTAGTACTCCCATCACAAGCAACAGAGCCGGCTCGATCCACGTGGTAAGTTGCGTCAACCTCGTATCGAGGTCAGCCTCATAAAACTCCGCAACGTCTCGTAGCATCGAATCAAGAGACCCCGTTTCCTCCCCGACCGATAACATTTCGATCGCCAGTTTCGGGAGTACCCTGGGACGATCCAATGCATCAGCCAATGTCGCCCCCTCACGAATTTCATTGACGGCCCCAATCATTGCTTGTGAAATCCACTTATTCGAGACAGCTCCTCGTGCACCTTTCAATGCATCAACAAGCGGGGTTCCTCCCGCAAGAATAGTTCCGAGCGTTCGCGCCAGTTGCACAGTATTGTGTTTGACCGCGATCTGACCCACGAGCGGGAGTTTCAGCACAAGACGATCGATTGCCAGTTGCCCAGCTGAAGTGGCATAGTAGGTATGCACTCCAAGCATGAGACCGATTAGAACGGCGGCTGCGGGCAATAACCGTGATTCAGCATGTGTGACGACATCGAGCAACACCTGAGTTGACCAGGGCAAGGTCTTCGCTGACTCTCCATAGACCGACACAAAAGTCGGCATGACATAGGTCAATAGAAAACCAACCACAGCGAGACCGATACCGATGAGAACAATAGGATAGGAGATTGCTTTTTGTACTTTCTGACGAAGTCCAACCATCAGCTTCAGATACGCAACGTACCGCTGTAGTACTTCTGGAAGATTACCCGATTGTTCTCCGGCTTTCACCGTGGCGACATAGAGTTCAGGAAAATAACGGGGGTGTTTAGCCAAGGCTTCCGAGGAAGAGGCTCCACCTCGAATGTCATCTCGCACACCACGTAGAGTCCGTTGAAATCCAGCATGGCCGGCTCGTTCGATGAGCAGATCCCAGATGCGTAAAATGGGCAGTCCGGACTTGACTAGAGCCATCAACTCTTGATTGAAAACTAAGAACTGCTCCAGCGGAAGCTTTCCCCATGACCATGACGGCTCCGTCTTGACTGATGCGGCTCCTTGAGAGTGAAGATTAAAAACCAGTAATCCTTGCGACTCGAGTTTGGCACGAACCAATGATTCATTCTCTCCTTCTACATGCCCGTGCATGGTGGACCCATCAGGCCGCGCGACTCGATACGCAAATACTGCCATAGATAGAGACCTTCACGACTTGCCAATTAGCCCATCGTGTGCCATTACATTCGTTCGTACTCGGGCTCATCAGCAGACGGCTCTGTCAAGCACAGGGTCTGGCCTGCTTGAATGCGGTCACCAGAGAGCGCGTTGAGAGTCATGAGACGGCTGACAGACGTGTGATATCGGCGTGCGATACGCCATAACGTGTCCCCATACTTGACGACCACGTGTGAAGGAAGGGGCACTGATGACTGAGAAACCATCGGTACTTCACCGACTGAAGAGGCCCCCGACACCTGGATCGCAGCACCTGAGACAACCTGGATGCCACCATCCTGAATAGCCCGTAGGTCAGCCTGTTGATGGACGGTCGTCGCGGGCTCCGGTTGCGCGTCTCTTGGAGAAACCATTGCTGCAGGAGAGACTTCTCCCTTCACTTGTTTCTCAACTTTCGAGAGTTGCCTTTGAAGCAGCTTCAATTGATTCTGTAGCGCGGCTCTGGTCTGCCCTACCTGTTCCCGTTCAGAGCGTGAGCTAGCCAGTTCTTCCCGCTGAAGGTCGATCACATGGCGAGCTTCCGTCAATCGACGCTCCGCCTCTTGAATACGGCCTTCAAGCTGAGCCCGGGCGATCTGCACATCGGCTAATTCTTGACCCCGTGCGTCGACCTCTACTCTCAACTCATCAACCATTCGCTGGGCATCTCGCAATGAGGTTTTGAGAGTATCCACCGTGAGCTGGAGATCCGACATCTCCGGCTCTATGATGATGTCTTCGAGCGAACTACAGGCCGAGATTCCAAGTAGAAGGATTCCGATGGATATACTGCTCCATGTCCCCTTCACTCGACCCCCTTTGAGCCCAGAGTAGAATCTACTTCGAGCCAATTTCACGAGCCTGTTCACCATTTGTTATAGGGCGTTCCATTTGTCCCAACCAGATCCGACCCTGAATACACATCAAAGATACCACCCTCTGTCGGTTCGATGATCTGCTGCCAAGAGCTCGGCGAATTCGTAAAGGGGTCTTTGGGAAGAGTCCGCAAATATCCAGCCGAGACCAGACCATCCAAGGACGGAGGGTACTTTCCTTTATCCGCACGGTGATGATCCAACAACTCGCGCAGCGTGAAAAGGTCTTGTCTCAATACCGTTTCCCTGGATTTGGTCAATGATGACTGATAGGACGGAACGGCGATCGTGGCTAAAATCCCAACAATGGACACGACGATCATGAGTTCAATCAGTGTAAACCCATTCGCATTCCAGCCACCCACTTTACCAATCCTGGTACTTGGTCCCATCGAGCCCAGACTCCTCGCTTTGCGTCATTACATCGTAGACATCTTCGCCACACCAACTGGACGGCTTCGGACGATCCTTATAACAACGCAGAGCCCAATCAGATTTTCCCGTGAACGGGTCGATCGGCATCGCCCTCAAATAACGCCTCACCGTGGTGCCTCGAACCGTCGCCTCTTGTCCCGTCAGTTTTACGCCTAACAGAGCATCGAAAGACTTCGGATAGCCGTACGGCCCGGTAACTTCCTTACACGTCAACCTATTCTTTACACAGACTGCTCCGAGCAAGACGTCCCCATCACGATTCCACTCCAGCTTGAACACATCGATCGCACTGCGAATCGTCCGAAGATGCTGACGCAACTCGATCTCTTGGGCTCGCTTCGTGGATATTTTGCTCAGAGGCATGGCAACCGATGCTAAGATCGCAATGATCGCCATGGTGACGAGAATCTCAATGAGAGTGAGTCCATTCTCCCTCACCGCACTCGCACCACCCCTGTCCCAACTACTTCTGGCAATACCTGCGCCGCACCGTTAGCATCCATCAGCTCAACGCGAATCGGCGATACCCCTGGAGCCTTTGCCACGAAGATGATATTCATCGTTCGCGGAGGACGCTGAGCCGAGCGAGTGAAGTGAAACGTGATGGCTCTTGCTTGCCCGACACCATCCACCGTTGTCGTCTCGCCCGCGTCGATTAACTCCGCATTATCAAGTCGTTTAAATTGCAGAATCTCGGGGTCATAGTCCAGCTTGAAGGAGTGCTCGCCCGATGCATCGATTCGCCCATCCACTACAGAAAGCCGTATTTCTTTACCGGATTGAACAACCGCGTCCTCCGGCTTTATCACCAACTGAGGACCAGGTGTTGCCAGCTGGGCCAATGATCGGACCATGTTTGTCTGTCCTGCGTCTTTCTCCAGAGCTCCACCGTGAGTGGCCATCTTCCCGTACTCGCCTCCCACCAATGCTGATACTTTTCGAGAGGGGCCGGAAAAGACCGGGCTGATCGCATAGTTGAATTCAGTACCAGACCAAAAGGGTTGATTGCTGGAGCCAGGAGGAATCGCGGGTTGCGCAATGCGAGGAGTGATAGTGAGAATGACTTCAGTCGTCACTCGTTCCGTTTTGTAAGAGCTCAACAGTTTCCCAATCAACGGCCAATCCCCAATCCATGGCATAGTAATTCGCGTTCGACGATCCTCCTCCTGAAGCAGCCCCCCGAGGACCACCGTTTCTCCATCTCGCATGTTTAAGGTGGTCTCTGCCGAGCGATTGCCAAATTTAAACTGTTCAATTTTAGGAGCAGCCTGAAGGAGCACCGGCTCTCCAACCCGAATGACCTCCACCTTCATTTTCAACGACAACTCATTGCCTAATCGGATTGAAGGCTCGACAGTGAGCTTGACGCCCGTATCTCGGAACTCAATCGACGTGACGGTTGAGGTAGTCGGTACGGCTCCCGTGGCGGCCTGCCCAGGTAAGACATTGGTGGTAGAGAGAAGAATCGGTTGTTTGTCTCCGATATTAATCTCTGCTTTCTTGTTATTCATCACACGAACCTTGGGAGAAGCGAGCGTCTTCGCATCTGATTGCTGTTTTAAAAAATCCAGCAATACAGTCGTCGGTAGTTTAAAGAGATAGTTGCTCGGCCCCAGATCGGTCAGTTGGCGGTAGGTCATCTGCACAGCCTCTGCGGCCAAGGTTCCGGTAAAGCCGGAAGCAATTAGTCCAGCACCGGCTTGCTTCGGATAGCTCAATCCATATGTTTGCCCCTTTGTCCGATTGACTTCCAACACCTCAAGCTCCAAAAGGACCTCGGGTTCCTGTCGATCATTGGCCTGGATAATCCTTTCGGCAAGTTCCAGTTTCTCCGGCTGATCGCGAATGATAATGGCATTGAGTTGTTCATTCGCATGCATCCGCTTGGAATCCAACATGCTTTTGAGTAAGAGCACCATATCTTTGGCCTTCGCCGTCGAAAGGTAAAACGTCCTGATCATCAGATCTTGATACTGCTCCTGCTTCTGTTTGGTATCGGGACTGACGATGAAGACAGCCGGAGATATTTGACGAGCAAACAAACTGTTACTATTGAGAATGAGGTGCAGCGCTTCCTCAAAGGGCGTGTCCTGAATCGAAATGGAAATGGGGTCGTTCCGGACGTCCTTGTCGAACACCAACGTAAATCCGCCGACCTTCGCCACACCCTCTAGGACTTCCTTAATGCCAGCGTTTTTGAATTTCAGCGTCACCGGCTGTTGCGAACGTTCGTCTCTTGCGAACCCTTGCTGAATATCAGTAAGCCGCGTGATGTTCTCCAGCGCCTCTTGGTATGTTGGGTCGAGCTCCGCAGCCCGAGCAAAACCACGCATCGCCTCCTCAACTCGTCCAAGTTGAGCCAGCCGTTCAGCCTCGCGGTACTGAGAGCGGGATTCTTTCACGCGAGTGGCTTGCATAAAACCCGCTTGGTAATCGGCGCTGGAAGGGATGATGGCCAGAGCTCGCTTAAACTCTTCAAGGGCAAGATCGATTTGCTTCTCCTTCAGCAACGTCCGAGCCCGCTCGGCATATGTCGCCGCAGCGCGCTCGCGAGCTAATCCGTACTTACCCTGCAGGGAAGAATTGAATGGATCGTCTTTTAATGCCTGTCTGTAGGCAAGGATCGCATCTTCCCAACGCTCCGCAGCCAAATGCTGATCTCCCCGCTTGACATCAGGAGACACAAACAAGGTGCAACCAGACATCCAGAGGATTCCCAGAACCAGGATGATTTCTATTGTTTGACTATGAAGACATACCTTCAGCTGACGAGTCACAATATATGTTTCCTATGGATATATTGGCATTACCCTATGGCCTGAAAGCATAGTCCATGCCAGCCATCAAATTTCCTTATACTACGGATCAAGACGGGCTCAAAGGAAAAGCCTAGAATATGAAAGAACAACGTCTCCTCAGAAAAACGAGGCTCCAAGTTAAATGCGGTCCATGCTCTCCGGGAACCCGATTGAGAAACTGTTTGGACTCGCCAACAATGCAGATCTTTGAGGGATCTCAAAAATGTTTGGAGAGGGTCAGCAGGATGGAGGAGAAGACCTGGTACCCCACCCACTCAGCCCTGTCATCTCAAGGCGTGCCCTCCGACAGGCAAGGCCGCCTCGGGTGAAGAAGCGAGGTATAGCTTGGTCTGTATGATGTGCCTCGGAACGACACAGGAACGAAGCTGACAAACTGTTTACATCCTACCGGTTCTATACTGCGGCCTGAAGGGCCACCGGCATTTGTCAGACCCCCTATCCCAAACCAACATCTATTCTTGCGGAGAACGCAGATATTCTCATTATTCCTTGCGTGCGATTAGTAAACACTCGTGCTGACCTCGTTTGAATAGGCGCTTTCATTCCCCGCGATATCATAGGCTGTTATGACAAAGAAATACGTCGCTTTTGGAAGTCCTGTAGCTGTGTAGCTGGTCGTATTACTCGGGATCGCCGCGATGGGAGCTCCATAGGCTCCTGAGGAAGTTGCTCGATACACTTTATATCCCGCTAAATCCTTTTCGGTATTTGCATTCCAAGTCAAGGTGATTGAGGAACTTGCCTGAGGGTTCAGCGTCAGGGCAATATTTATGGTTCTGGTTATGCCACCACCCATCACAGTGATGGTGGCCGAATTACTTCCCAAAGTCGCGGTCTCCGTATTCACGCTTGCCGTGATAGTTCCATCATTGGAGCCGGATGCCCGACTAAGCGATAACCAGGACGCATTGTCACTGACCGTCCAGGCTCCATTTGCACTGATGTTAATGGTCTGGGCGGCAGGGTCGGCTGCGCCCTTCGTGGCGGTGTAGGTCAAACTGCTGGGCGCAGCCGTCAGGGTTGGCAACGGTGGGGTCACGGTCAACGTGACCGCAGCCGTTCGCGTCACGCCCCCACTCGTCACGGTAATCGTGGCCTGGTTCGGACCAACCGCAGCTGACGCCACAAGCACGTTGGCGGCGATCGAGCCGTTGCCGCTGCCCGACGAGGGGCTGAGGGTCAGCCAGGGGACATTGCTACTGGCCGTCCAT
>SWDS01000010.1:697242-698821 GCA_005116745.1 Nitrospira sp.
CGCTGCCCGACGAGGGGCTGAGGGTCAGCCAGGGGACATTGCTACTGGCCGTCCAATTGCCGTTCGCAGTGACTGTGACGCCTTGGCTCACCGGATTCGCCCCACCCTGGACCCCGGAAAACGTCACCGCAGTGGGGTTGACGGTCAGGGTTGGCAACGGTGGGGTTACGGTCAACGTGACAGGGATGGAGACAGGAGTAACGTTGGGCGCGCTGACGATAATCAAAGCGGTGTACGGCCCGGCAGTGAGTGAGCCGGTGGTGGCAGTTAACGCAATTGTGCCAGCACCTTTGCCAGAGGCTGGACTTAGATTCAACCACGTTGCAGTAGAAACCGCATTCCAGTCTAGTGTTCCCCCGCCTATATTTGTAACGGTAAGAGTTTGCGTTGTCGAGCTGCCGTCTCCTTGCTGAAGGCTGAATGAAAAACTTGAGAAACTCACTCCGATAGCGGGCTTCAGTGATGGTGGAGGCGAAATGGTGATGGACGGCGCAACAAGTTGTTTCAGCCCTGGTATTTCGGACAGAAGCCTGCGCATTGGAGCTGTTGACGGTTGAGCTTGCATCGGACTGGCCTGCGGGGCTGCCACTGCTTGGGATGTTTGGGCAGTAGCCTCAAGGAGAGAGGAGGTCGGCTGTACAGTCGGAGTAGCGCCGAACCCTCCAAATTGCGAGGAAGGAGTCGCCATGCTGGGCCCTGAAAACTGAGAAAACATACCTCTTGGCTGAAAATCGCCAGCTCCGAAGGATGCAACTGGTGAAGTCGATAATGAAGGCTTCAAGGATGCATCATTGCTTATTTCAACTGAAGTTTGCGGTGCTGGAGTTCGCCCAATGAGACGATGTGATGGGGCAGTTGCTCTGGTCAGCTCATTCTTTTGTGCAATCACCTTCCGATCGATTTGGCCAGGGTTTTGAGATTGCTCATGAGAGTTGTTCTGGTGAATCGTAACCGTGTCCTGACCGGCCACCGCTAGTGCTGGCAGTATCGATGGAATCATCGGCTCAGAAACGAGCACAAGCGAGCCCATACCGACAGAGAAGAGCAACAATCGCTGAATCTTCTGGCGCATTGTCGAAGTCCTCCATAAACGAACATTAACCGGGCACTACGATCTGTAGGTTTGCGCAAGGCAATGAGCAAGTTAGGTGCCCTTTAAAGGTAGGAAAACAGTTTCAACCAGTGCAGACTCAAACCAAGAGGTTTTTTATGGGCTTTACTGAAAACTGTCCCTCGAAAGAGCGTTTCGAAGGAGGGCATCCTGGATGCGCAGGGAAAGCTTTCGCATTCCCTAGATGTACACGTAAAGTGATAGTTTATGTTTGTGCTTGTTGATATTGAAGTAACTCATGTTGTATCTACTTGGCAAAGATATGTGTGCGGAGATCTCCTTGATATTATTGAGGCTGATGTGATGACTGCCTTCTCCTTAGGCTTGGAGGAAGACGTCTGGAAGATACAATTACTGAACCGACCACCAAATGGTACATAGTCTGAGCTCACTCATTCGCTCACCTTGCATAAAGAGGTATCATCTTTAGGTGTGGAAATAGGAGAAAGGCGGCGTAGCCTTTCGGTT
>SWDS01000010.1:698921-809314 GCA_005116745.1 Nitrospira sp.
CCCCCCCGCCTTGCCGCTCGCTCCCACCACCGGATTCGCGCACTCGTGGTGCCAGATAATTGAGCCTTGCGATTTCCACTTGGAGTCGGGCTGCTCTGGTTCGAGCATGTCGACTGAAAATCTCGATAATGACCCCGGTGCGATCAAGCACCGGCACGCCGGCGGCACGTTCGAGATTCTTCAATTGTGACGGCGACAGATCACAGTCCACGATAACAATCTGCGCCTGCTCGCGTGGGCTGGGTACGGTCTCGCTCGGTTCATCCGATTCGCGTTCTTCTGACTCCTCTGCTTCGTCTGATACAGCAGCCTCGTGCTTCAAGGCCGCTTTGTGCATCGGTTTTCCAAATGACGCCGCGATGGTTCCCGGCCCACCGGTCCATCGTGCTAATTCGGTGAGTTTGCCCTGCCCGAGGACCGTCGCAAATGTATCGGAACTCCGCTTTTGAGTCAGCTGACCGACAACGTGGTATCCGAGGGTTTTTACCAGACGTGTGAGCTCGTGCAGCGAGCTCTCCAGCTCCTCCCTCGTCACACGAGGGGTCTGAATCGTCACCAGCACGGCACGGGATTGTGAGGGAGTGGTCATCGTGTCTTGTTCCTGGGCTACATTGTGGGTGAAGGGGTCTGATCTTAACAGGGAATTTTGTGTTTAGGGCAGCTCACGTCGCGGTTATGTATTGAGAACGTCTTTCACAACGAAGTGCGGGACGAAGCGGCTCTGATTTCCGTGAATCAGACCACGATCTTCCCGAATCCCCATTCCCGCCGGCTCGTCCCCGACCACCCAGGATCCGATCACCGGGTGCCATCCCTCGAATACCGGTAACGGAATGTATTGCTGATAAACCGAGAGCTGCACATTGTAGGGCCCGGCGGTCGTCAGCACCTGATCCCCATTCACAATCGAGATATTGGCGCCTTCGCGTGACCAAAATGGCTTCTTGACATAGGCCGCACAGTCCCCCGGTCCAGAAAAGAAGGCGGGCAATAGGTTCGGGTGATCGGGATACCACTCCCACAGCAACGCCAGCAAACCTTTGTGGCTGAGCACCTGCTTCCAGGCCGGCTCCAGCACCATCATCGAAGACCGGGGCAGCTCTGCCGCAAAGGCGTCCTGACACATCCATTCCCAGGGATAGAGCTTGAAGAGCGCGGAGATCGGCTCGTTCCGGTGATCCACAAACCGTCGCCGCTCCGGCTCCCACCCAATCTGTTCGATCGGCAAGGTCTGTACGCGCCACCCGGCCTGGTTTGCCGTATCGGCCAGATAGGTCACCGTTTGTCGGTCCTCGTCGCTCCCATCCAAACAGGCCAAATGGAGCAGATCGTTCGAGGACTGCTGACGAATCGTGCGCCACTGTCCGATCAACCGCTCATGCAGACTGTTGAATTGATCCGCCTCCGGACAGGTCTCTCGCAGCCATCCCCATTGCCCGACTGCGGCTTCCAGCAACGAAGTGGGCGTATCGGCGTTGTACTCGAGTAATTTCGGCGACCTAATCCCGTCATACCAGAAATCAAACCGTCCATAGAGCGACGGCTCCTGCCGCTCATACGAATCGATGATCCGGGGCCGCCACTGTTCGAGAATATGGAGATCGGCAAACCGATCCTCGCGGATGATCCGCTCGACGGCCTCGATACAGAGCCGATGTAGCGAGCCCGTGGCCGATGCGAGACCGTCGACCTGCGTCTCGCTCAACTCATAGGCGACATCTTCGCGCCAATAGCCGCCGTCCAGACTGTGATAGGTGACGCCGACTCGGTCGAGTTGCGCGGGCCAATCGGCGCGCGGTTGCCTCACACGGCGATGCATGGCTACGTTCCCTCTTCCGGCTTATAGAATTGGCCGCCGGTCCTGCCGAAGCCGCCGCGTTGGCATACGACCGTGAGAGCATCGCCTGATGGAATGTCGAATCCCGGTATGGCAGGAACGACCAATCCCAGGTCGGTCATCTGATCGCCTCGCACAGACGGCCCATCCGATCCCTGCCCGACCGCGATCCATACCATCGCTCCTAAGCCATCTGCCACCGCGGCCAGACTCACCCGCACCTCGGGTGAATACCGCAGATGAGGAGGCAGCGGGCTGGGCACAGGCCCATCCGGCCTTTTCTTGTCCATGGGAACCTTTCACTCAAAACAGAAGACCTGGGAAGGAACAGGGAGACGGGCTGAGCTCACGGCCAGCCGTGACAGGCACGTGCGACATCTTACACGGATTGAAGGCTCGCTGGGTGAGTCAACTGCGGGCACATCATGATACCGGCTGTTGATGCTCAAACGCACACCGTCAGAGAGGTGCCTGCACGGCTCAAGATCCGCCTCCTCCATTCTTTGCGACTTCAATGGGCCATTGCTGCTAACATGTTTCGCACCCTAGAATCTTGCAACTATGACCACAAGGAGCGACCGTGAACCGAATGCCCCTCCTCGCCGCCTCCATTCTGTTGTCACTGACCGGCCTTCTTTCCGCCTCTGCGGCCCAGGCAGAAAACGGCTCTCTCAATAGCGGCTCTAGCTCGTCGCGGAATGCAGCGATCCAAAAGACCAGCAGCGCCGACGAATCGCCAGCTGGTCGCACACAGACAAACGAAGCCGATGGGCCGTCCCCAGAGGCCGCCCATACCAGCAAGACTCTGGAACCCGTGGGCGTTCTCTTGCTCCTGCTGTTCCTGGGAGCGGCGACAATTTTCTACTACCTCAAAATACAGCGCCCCTCCCTCCCCGACTTTTCCGGACTCCCCGGGCGCGACCCCGCCCTTGATAACCGGTCAGAAACGCCGTCTCTCACACACACACGAAACCTGTCAATTGAACAGGTCACCTCCGCGGATAAAGCCACCTTCCAGCAACTGCTGAGCGACGTCCATGCAGCCTGGAGCAGGCAAGACCTGGCCGGATTGGGGCAATTCGTGACACCGGACATGCTGAACTACTTCAGCACCACCCTGACTGATCACACCAAGCGGGACATCCAGAACCATGTGGAAGATGTGATCTTGCTCCAGGCCGAAGTCCTGGAAGCCTGGATGGAAGGCACCGCGTACTATGTGTCGGCAGGGCTCCGCTGGAGCGCCCGTGACTACAACCTGTCCCTGACCAAGCAGCGCGGAGAGCCAGGATATGTCGTCACAGGCAGCGAAGAGACGCCAACTGAGTCGCGCGAAATTTGGACCTTCGTGCGCGAGCAAGATGGCACATGGCTGCTCTCAGCGATTCAGAAATAAGAAAAGCAGGACGCGCGGAACCGGCGGGATGAGACGTGACATATGAACGGTGAAACGAGCCAAGAGAGTGGGTTGTCTGGTCAACCAATCGCCCCCCTGCCACAGAAACCAGAGCCCATTCATTCACCACTGTATGAATGGGCTTAGAGCCGCTGCAGTGACCGGCCACGCAATTCGATTCCGGCCCACACGTGCCGCGTCTGGATCACGAAGGCTGAGGTACTCCCGTCCTCATGCTCGTACTCTCACTGGCCTTCCGGTTTCCACTCACTCGCCAATTTCTTGGCCTTGGCAATTTGAGCCTCTGTCATCCCTTTGGCCAAGATATCACGCAGCATGGGCGCGGACTTATCTCCGTTCGTCGCGGCCAGACTGACCCACTTATACCCCTGGACTTTATCTTTCGGCACGCCTTCCCCGTCATCGTACATAATCCCGAGTTTCGTTTGAGCGAGCGCGTCTCCTCGGTTTGCCCCGAGACGGAACCATCGTAGGGCTTGCTGATAGTCCTTCGGACCGCCTTCTCCATTAAAGTACAAGGTGCCCAGGCTGAACTGCGCCCTGGCGTGTCCCTGCGCCGCAGCTTTGGCATACCACTTTCTCGCTTCTGCATCGTCCTGCGGCACCCCCCGGCCCTTGTGATACAGCATCCCCACGTGATACTGCGCCACGGCATCGCCCTGCTCCGCCAGCGGCTGCCACTCACGCATGGCAGTGGCGTAGTCTTCAGCGTCATGGGCCGTCATACCAGCCTGAAAATCCGCCCATGCCGGCATGGCGAGACAGAAGATCGACAACACAAGGGTACTCGCGAATCGAAACGTCATAGGCTCCTCGTGAAAATGGCGCATTCTAAAAGAATCGCGCTGGGAGGTGCAAGATCAACCATGAGGCAGCCAGCGGCCACACATGCGCAAGAGCGGGGGCATCAGATAAGAGACGGCTACAGACAGCACGACACCAACCAGCGATCCAAGCAGGTCTGTGACAGAGCGACCAGCAGAGTGAGCAAGAAATAGGATGAGCATTATCAGTCACGCGAGAGACCGATGTTGTTCGCAAAACCTACGGCGGTGGTGAACGGCGAGGGACTCGGCAAAAGATCATACTGATTTCTTCTTCGGGCCGCTCAATTCTTTCTACCAAAGGCTCCCACCCTACTTTATGCCAGCCTATCTGCTCCGGTACTTTTCAGACAGGTGTGTAACCGCTTGTTCGGCGTGTTTCTTTGCCACGTCGGCATGACCGGCTTTCCCATGCTCAATGGCCTGTTTGAGTTCCTTGATCCCTGCGTCCACATGCGGAGCCTCGCCGGCCTTCAGGGCAGACTGGAGTGCCGCTTCCGCACTGGTCAGGAGTGCCCCCACATGACCCTGTTGGCCATGGTCAGCCGCCTCTGTGGCAAGCGTGACGGCATCCTGGCGGTGCTGCTCCTCCGCACGCACCACATCCCGCCTGGCCCCGCCTTCACCAAAGACCGGTTGCAACGGCAGCACTGTGGCCGCGGCGAGGATGAACAGGGAAGCAAGTGCGACAGCTCGTGGCATGGTAGATCGTGTCATTGGCATTCTCCTTATCTTACAAGAAGTGAACCGACCTCAGTGAACGCCCCGCTACAGAGTGAGGGACCGTAGATGGCGCCTTCCGGCTTTCGCTGAAGTTACTGTACCATGCATCACCCTGGAATTTCCCCAGGACCAGTCGACAACAACGGTGGCCGTCGATCATGGTGAGTCTTCAGTGCGACCGTGCCGCGCTGTCGTCCGGTACGTCGATGACTCAGTCCTTCAACGAGAACGGTGTGAAGTCCGGTGGTGGTCATGGACATCACCGCGCACGATTATCGGAGGCAATGATGAAGACGAAAGACGTTCGTCCGGCAAAAGCTCGGGTTATGGTCTCAGTTGGAGAGTCCGTTCGGATCGTTCGTGAGTTACAAGGACTCACGCAGAGCGAGCTGGCTCGAAGGGCCAAGATTCCACAGTCCACAATCTCAGCGATTGAAAACGACACCATCAATCTTGGCGTCGAACGAGCTAAAACCCTGGCGCATGTGCTGCAATGCCATCCAGCCGTCCTAGTCTTTCCAGGCTGGGACGTGGCCAAGCCGTCCGCAGCCTAACTGCGACGACTCTTTGGACGAATCAAGTGCGACGACATGAAAGCCATTCCTGGGACCGCCGACATCAACTCTGACGACGATAGAACCGAGATCGAGTTGATTCATGCCGATTGAAGCGCAAGACAAGACTCCTCGTGCATTTTCTCTATCCTATGCACGGTACAAGGTCTGACCCCATTGTTCTTTGTTACACGACCGCGCGCATTCATACAATAAGTGCAATTTCTCAAGTCGAGACACTCGGTTAGTATTGGGATGTCCAGCACACTCACCCTACTTGAGGCATTACACCATGACCGGCTATCGACATCTGAGCCATGAAGAACGGTTTTACATTCACCAGGCGGTGCGCGAAGGTAAGAGCAATGTGGAGATTGCCCGCGCGCTTGGGCGCCATGCCGCGACGATCGGTCGAGAACAGCGACGCAATATGTGGCCCAGCGCGTACCTGTATACCTACGACTGGGCGCGATATTTCCAACGGCAACGACAACGCTGGGCCAATGCGCGTAAACATCGCAAGCTGACAAAGCATACCGAGCCCTTCATTGTGGCCCTGCTCAAACAGTGGCTGAGCCCGGAACAAATCAGCGCCTATCTCAAGGCCCACCATGCGATCGCGCGGAGCCATGAAACCATCTATCGCTTCATCTACACGGCGGGGCACACCCATGGACCGTTACGCGGATACTTGCGCCATGCTGGGAAGAAGCGGCGCAAACGGTACGGCTCGGGAGCTCGGGCTTCATGCATCCCCAATCGTACGCCAATTCAGGCCCGCCCACCCATCGTCGCGCAGAAGGGACGTATCGGAGACTGGGAATGCGATACCCTCGTGGGGGGAGATCGCACGAGTGCACTGGTCACCCTGGTGGAGCGCAAATCCTTATTCACGCTCTGTGCCCCCGTCGTGCAGAAAACGGCGGAGTCTGTCCAACAAGCCATCATCGGGCTGCTGGCTCCTCTGGCGCATAAGGTGAAGACGCTCACCTTCGACAACGGCACTGAGTTTACCCAGCATGAGAAAATCGCGGCGGCCCTCAAGGCCAGGACGTACTTCGCGACGCCCTATGCATCCTGGGAGCGGGGGATCAACGAGAACACCAACGGCCTGTTGCGCCAATTCTTTCCCAAGCGTACTAACTTCAAGACGGTGACGCCCGCGCAAATCCAACAGGCCGTCGCACTCCTCAACAATCGGCCCAGAAAGACGAGGCACTACAAAACACCGAATGAGCTTTTTGCCAATACCTTCGTTCCGCTCATTCAACCCGCAGAAATTGCACTTATGAGTTGAATTCGCGCCGCTCACCGGAAACTAGCTTCCTAGATAGGCCGTGAAGGCCTCGATCTCGGTGATTCCAAGACGCGGATCAGCTGCTCAGTCCGCGAGAACAGTTCGTCATAGGTGATGATGGTGACACCGGAGAACTGATTGCGGAAGAGTTCAAACGACTTTCGTTTGTCCTCGTTAAGAAGCTCGCGGCCAGCGTTTCCTACAACAATCGCGCAACGAGGATCGAACGAATCGAAGGGATTTACCTGACCGTGGGTGATGGAGTGATACTCCTGTTGGAGGGAGTGCTTGTAGTTAAGCACTTGCATGACTCCACCGGTAAGCTCGCTGGATGGTGGATAAACTCCGCGGCGGTACTCCCGGGGAGCGATCAAGGGGGTGGTTGGCGTTTTGATTTCAATGAGGGCAGCATTTCGGGTTACCTGATTATTCATTAGGAAGTCAATTACGTTGCCGCCTGTATTCATGACGGACTTACCGCCCACATACGCCTTTCCTCGGACGATTGTGGTCGGCCAGGAGAACACGTGTTCCAGGACGAAAGAATTGTCGGTAAGTGCTCGCTGCCAGAACTCTTCGTCTGCGGTTGTTTGGTTGGATTGCCAAAGCACAATGGCTGCTTTCAGGCTTTGGAGATTAACCGCGATATTGAGCGTACGGAGGCTAGCGGAGGAAGTTCGATTAGGTATTCGAGGAGCGCAGCCGGGTTTTCAGCGTGGGTTGCCCATGTGATAAGTCGCATAAGGAACGAGGAACCTACCGCGTGGTTGGCTGCTAAAATCTTCTGGAGGTCGCCGGGGGCCATTTGCGCGATTTCGGCCAGCTGCCGATTGACTGGAACGAACTCATGGTCCCCGAGAGGGATGCCAGACCCCGAGTGGAGTTTGTAGAGGTCGGTGAGACTTTTGTATAGAAGCAGGATTTCGGAAGAGTCGATAGCGAGCTTGTAGGCGTCTCCTTTCTTCAATTGAGATAATGGGATGGTCTCCACCTCAACCCACTCGTCCCTGGGGCCTTTCCGCAGAAACATAAATGTCCCCTTGACCGCTGCTGCTGGGGTGGAAGGGTTCTCTACCAGCATTGGCCGAAACACGAGGCGGGTGATATTCGTCTCGCGAAGGACAATGTCCGAGCACTCGGCTGAAGACAGAGAGGTTGACTTTATGCGGAGCTTGTCCATCTAGGCCCCATTCCCTCTTGAAGGATTTTGGAATCTATTGCACAAGAATGAGAGGCAGGTCTTGCGATCATACATTGATCCAGAGCCCGCAGGCTTCAATTCTTGGCTCTGCAGAGATAAGCGCAGGGAAGCCGGGCTTCCTATCAACGACCGGGCCGAAGCTTACCCCTTTCTCCTTGAGAAATCACGCCTCTCTCGGCTAAGAGCTGATGGCTGGAAATGTGGCAGGGAGCTTATGGCGTATGGCCTATGGCAGAACCCAGCAACGGCTCGGGAATCTTGTTCTGACACCTTCGGGACGAGATCCGACCAGCCTCACGCGGTGAGAACCCATTTTCGGACCCAGCGGCGGGGTGCGTGCTCCACTCCCCTCGCTGCTCACGATTTCAATACCCTGCTCCGCCACGCCATAGACCGGCACGCTTCGACAACATAGAATAGCCTGTCTTCTTTATCCGGCCGGGACTGTTGTGGTTCGGGGCTTCCGCGCTTGTGCTGTCGGGGACACTCCCCACGTTTGAATGGTGAGGCATTCTCGCAGGCCATGAACTACGTCATTGGATGTGTCATCACCCTACTGGCTCTTGCAGGATGGGTGTCTGCGCGTTATGAGTCCGATCGTGCTGAGGTCACCGCACGGCTGGTCAGAGACAGCCACGTTGCGACCACGGCCTGCGGCCTCATCGAGTATTCGGAGGTCGGATCGGGCCCGGCCGTGCTCGCTATCCATGGAGCCGGTGGTGGTTATCCGCAAATGGCGGACTTTGGCAATACGCTGGCTCCTGCCGGATTTCGTGTGGTCGCTGTCTCCCGGTTTGGCTATCTCCGAACACCATCGCCCATCCATCCCGGTGTGAAAGAGCAGGCGGCGGCCCATGCGTGCCTGTTGGATAGCTTGGGGATCACGACTGCCGCCGTGTTTGGGGTGTCCGCCGGCGCGCCATCATCCATACAGTTCTGCCTGGACTTTCCGGCCCGTTGCTCCGCCTTAGTCCTGCTCGTCCCTGCGGCCTTTCCCCCCGGCACAACCACGAAGGACACCACCCCTCCGTCACCCTACATGTCGTTTGTGCTCGACCATGTGCTGGGGTCAGACTTCTTGATCTGGACAGTGACGCGAGTGGCTCCGCGCATGCTGATTGAATCGGTCCTGGCGACACCGATCGAGGTGTATCGGAATGCCGATTCCAGCGAACAGGCACGAGCCCTCCGCATCATCCAAGACATCTTTCCGGTTAGCCGGCGGATTGAAGGCTTACGCATCGATGCCCGGATGGCCGCCCCCCTGAGTGCGAAAGAACTCCAGACGATCTCGGTGCCAATGCTTGCCATGAGCTGTGCGGACGATCTGTACCGGACGCTGGCGGGAGCTTCGTACGCCGCTACGCACATTCCGAGTGCTCGCTTGGTCACGTTTCAGAGCGGCGGTCACGGCTGGCTTGGCCACGATGCGGAGGTGAAGCGTGAGATCACGCAATTTCTCCAAGCGGTAACGTTGGCCAACGTTACAGGCAAGGGGCAGAACCGCACGAAGGACTGAGTTGTGAGGGCTGAGGACTGAGTATCGAGGACTGAGCGCTGAGTGCTGGGGAGTGAGGCCGCACGGGAAGGACGGAGGGTTGACAGAGACTGTCAGGTAGGAGGCACAACAGCTCGCGCTAGGCTGCGTGGCGGCCTTTGCCTTTCTCCCCTTCGGTTCCTCGTCCATCACCCGCTCAAAGGCGCTCAGCTAGCCTTCGCCGTGACATGGAGTCTGACGCGGGTCTTTTTCTGAAGCGCATGCACGATCCCGAAAAAGTTTTCAGTGCTCGGGTTACCATGGGGGGCGAGCATGCGATGGAGGCTCTTGCTCGGCTTCTTAAGCACATGCGCCAGTTCCTCGAAGCCCACCGTCGCATTTACCAGGTCGCGGAGGATCGCTTTTCCCGTACCAGTGTCCCCTCCGAGATAAGCGTTCATCGCCTCGATGAAGAGCGCTTCCCGAAACCGAGGATCGCGTTGGACTCGTACGACAACCGTATCTTTAAATTCTCGTGTGAGCGCCATCATTCCTCCGTTTCCTTATCGCTCTGGCTTCTTGATTTTCCGACGGCGATAGTCGGCCCATCGTTCGTGTGCGGCGTCGATGGCTTGTTGCTGCCGCTGCTTGCTGCTTCCACCAAGGAGAATCACGAGGCGTTCCCCATCCTTTCCAAAGTAGACTCGATAGCCTGGACCACAGTCTATCTTCCGCTCGAAGACTCCACCTCCTACCTCTTTGACCTGTGACCAGTTCCCTGCCTCGAGCTGATAGAGTGTGGCGGTGACCTTCGCCGCGGCCGCTGCATTGAGTCCGTCAAACCACACTGCAAAAGGCGACCGCCCCCGCCCATCAAGATATTCTAAGACCCTGACTCTTACACATGCTATGGTAACAGATAAGTTACCATAATGGCAATGACGGAGCCTGCATTTGCCAAGTGAAGGAGGCTGAGGCGGCTGGGGAAGGACGGAGGAATTAGGGCCACGGACTGAGTGCTAAATCCTCAGTCTGAATGCTGGGCGGAGTGGCCCGAGTTGACAGGTGTCATGCACCACATTACACTTAGGCCGTGATCAAGACCTTTGCCGACAAGCGTACAAGGAATCTGTACAAGAACGGCAAATCTAAGCGGTTTCCACCTGATATGTGGGAGCGGGCCTTACGTAAGCTGGAGCGCGACCGGATGGGTCAGCACTCGATTTCTATTAATGACCAATGGCGCATCTGCTTTCGCTTTAAGAACGGAGATGCGTACGATGTGGAGATTACAGATTATCATTGAGCGAGGTGGCTAATGAGTCTACCCAATAAACGCGTGCGAAACGTTCGGCCTACTCATCCGGGTGTGATGCTGCGAGAGGACTTCCTGCCTGAATATGGATTGACGGTGTCCGGCTTTGCCAGATCGCTCCGGGTGTCCAGGCAAACCGTCAACGACCTGCTGCGGGAACGACGCGCGGTCAGTCCCGAGATGGCGTTGCGGCTCTCGCGGTTATTCGGCAACAGCCCCGAATTCTGGTTGAATGCCCAGCGTGCAGTTAATTTGTGGAAAGCCGCACGGACTATCAAGAAGACGATCAATCATATCACTCCGCTGTCTGCCGCCTAAGGTTGCTTATGGGCGCAGAAGAGCCGGAGGCTCCCGACGATCGCGATCTTCCCTCATAGGGCGCTTCAACACATCTTTTCAAACCAGTCGACGGAGTCCACGCTCGGAGGCAGCATCCACCGGTCGCTTCAGTAGTCGCTCTAGGTCAAGGATCAGCGCCGCATGGTCGAGCAAGCTCCGGCCCTCATCCATGTCGACGAGAAAGTCGATGTCGCTGCCGAGGTGTGCAGTGCCGCGCGCGACCGATCCGAACACTCTCACCTTTCGCGCTCCATGCCGCGCGGCTATTTGCAGAATTTGGCCTCGCTTGGACTGAAGTAATTGGCGGATGCTCATCACGTATCTCCGTGCCTAATGTAGCCAAAACTGACCGGGAACTCCAGCAATACGCCCCACTTGGCTGAAGCCGCCAGAGCAGGACTGAGGACTGACCTTGCCCTGTTTGTCTTGAGCTTGTCGAAAGGCCTGCGGCGAGCCTAGTCGAGGTAAGCTCGTCGAAGGGTGCGAGGTTTGAGCATGCCTTGAATGGTCAACCGGGCGGAGATTCGGAAGGAAACGGTTGGCGAAGGAATATTACTTTGAGATGGGACGGGCTGCAGACTCGATAGCGGCGAGGATTTTGGCGCGAGTTTCATGATCAAACTCATGCCCGTAGAAACGCAGGAAGAGCCCTTTCCGAATGGCCTCGACCGTGGCTTGAGGGTCGCGTTCTCTGAGGGACGCCTCGACGAGGGCGCGGGAGGTGTCTCGCATTGTACACCCCATGATTAGTCGTTCTTCACCGGTGCGTGCCAGGAGCATGGCCCGAAACTGCTCGTCAATTTCTGGGGCGGTATCGTTCATGAATGGACCTCACGATACAGTGCGGTCAGCCCTAAGCGATCGGCCCAATGACTGAGATAGACCCTGTCCAAGTCCTGCACGGACCGGAGCAAGTTCCGCACATCATCGAGTTGCATCTGCGAGCGACTCTCTCTTGCCCAGTCCAACTTTGACAAGATCAGATCCTCGGGAGCCACGATGGCCACCGATTGGCCGGCAAGAGTGATAGTCCGTCGCCGTGCGAACTCTTCCCGCCGATAGTCGGTATCTTTTCGAACCACGCAATCAACTTTGACCACCAACGCATTGTGAATCATGTTGAACATGGAACGGTTTCGGATGGCCTGCTGCACCATGTCTGGATCGATGTAGTACGTATCTTGAAAGAGACCGACGACACGATCGATATCGGCGTCCGACAGTTCAACCACCAGGTCGATGTCTCGCGTCATGCGAGGGGTGGCATAGAAGTTCGCTGCCATAGAGCCGGTCACCATATAGAAAATACCGCTTGCCTGTAACCTCGCAGTCACGGACAGCAAAACATCGAGTTCATCACTCACAGATACGTCTCACTCTGTTTGCCAATCGAAATTGTCTTGATGTGGAGCTTACCCGTTTCCCTCCCATAAATCATGTTCTTCACTGGCGTGGCTCCTTCCGTCACCACCTACTCGGCAATAGACTGCATGGCTGATGCCGACTTCGTCTTCCCGACGTCGAGTAGGATGGCCACGAGCATGTCGCTCATGACGTTCACGCCGGAACGGGCGCGGGCGATGATCCAATCCACAGTCATGATGAGGGGAATGGCGGCGAGGATGACCTGATCCGGCAAACCGGCGGCGGCTAAGACTAGCGGCAAGACGATCAACCCCGCTTCCGGTATGCCGGCGACCCCGGCCCCGGCGATGATGGAGGCGAGGACAATCAAGACCTGTTTCGCCATCGGGAGATCATAGCCCAGCGCTTGCGCGAGAAAAAGCGCGGCCATCGCTTCGTACAATGTGATGCCGTCGTTATTGAGATTAGTCCCGACACAGGCCGCGAGACGCGCCGATTGCGCTGAGACCTGCATCCGTTCGAGACAGCGGAGGGTGACGGGCACGGTGGCCAGGCTGCTGTTACACGAGACAGCCGTCATGATGGCATCGGCCCCCTGCCCCAGATACTTCTTCGGTGACTTCTTTCCCACCAGCCAGGCGACGAGCGGATAGTAGAGAAGGGAATGGATCGCAAGGCCGGCGAGCATGGCCACGAGAAAGATCCAGAGGACGGAGAAGACGCCCACGCCGGACTTGCCGACGACATGTGCGACGACGCCGAAGACGGCCAGTGGGACAGCCAGGATAATCCATTCAAGGATCTGCACGAGCCAACCATAGATCCGTTCGATGCCCCGTGCGACCACGGCAACAAATCCACCCGTCTGGTCTGACTGGCCATGCAGGTATCGCAGAGTGCCGCCAAGGAGCAGGGCGAGGAGCACGACGCCGATGATGTTGTTACTCGAAAAGGGGTTCGTGAGGGTGCGGGGAATATAGGACGCCAGATACTGGATCGGGCTTTGCGATCCGGCTTGCACGTTGGCCAGCGCCGACGACGAGAGTGTGGAGCCAGGCACGAGGTGGAGCAGCTCATCCACGTGCCCCAGCCAGGCCAAGCCCGGTTGCCAGAGATTCATGATGGCCAGGCCGATGGCCATGGCGACGGAGACGTTTACGAGACAGATGACCAGCAGCTTGGTCCCCTGGCTCAGGGGGATACTGGTGCGAAGAAGGGCGTCGAGGATCGCAAAAAAGATAAGGGGGATGGCCAGTGTCTTGAGCATCCAGACCACCCAGAGCCCAAGTTGCCCCAGCTGCTCGTTACGCAGGCCACCCAGATAGGGCTCTTGGCCAAAGACCACACCAAGCGTTGTGCCACAGATCACGGCGACAAGCACCTGCGCATAGAGGGGAAACGGATGACGTTGGGAGGTTTCGTGCGTCGTCATAGTGGGGACCGCGGCAGCTTACTCGGTTTCGTTCAAAGAAACCATGTCCGCCCTCATCTCCCTGACTGATTTCGTCCAGTTGCATCTCTATTTTGGGAGGCGTAGGTTCGTAGGCTCATCACGTCTCGGGTGTATCTGAAACGGAGGATTCCATGAATCGGTTTCGACTGATTGCTTCGACTGTAGCGCTGTTGCTTTCGATGCCATCGATGACATCGATGGCATCAGCGGAACTTTTGGCGCTGCTCAACTATGAAAGTAAGCCAGGTCAAACGGTCAGGCGGGAAGGCATTGCAATCATGGAGATCGATCCAAAGTCGGTAGACTTCGGAAAGATTCTCATGGATATTCCCCTACCCGCCGACCTTGTCGCTCACCATATTTTCTTCAATCGCGATCACACGAAGGCCTATATCACGTCCTTGGGAAAAAGTGAGCTGTACGTAATCGATCTCACACGCTTCCCCTACCGGCTGCGTACCATTGCTGTGCCAGACTGTCAGGTCGGGGAAGATCTGGTCGTCTCCGAAGATAACAAGACTTGGTATCTCACCTGCATGGGTTCGAGTACCGTCATCATGGGCGACGCCGTCCAGGATCGCCCGATCAAGACCGTGCGGGGATCGGACCCGACCGCGCAGATTCTCTATCCGCACGGGATTGCCATCCATAATGGGATCGATCGCGTGTTGGTCACCAGCACGGTCAAGCCCGACATGTCGGAGATGGGAGAGTCCGTCACGGTTCTGGAGGCGAGCACCGGCAAGGTCTTGTCCACGCACAAGGTGTCCCTAAAGCCTTCTCCCTCGAAATCCGCTCCCGTGGAAGTCATGTTTGCCCCGAATACGAATCCCCCAGTGGTCCATATCACGAATATGATGGAAGGGACTCTGTGGGCCGGCCTGTGGGATCCCAGCAGCAAATCGTTTTCGTTTACACAGGTCGATGATTTTGGACCGCGCCAACAAGGAGTCCCACTCGAGATGTTGTATAACGCGAGGGGCGACCGACTCTACATCACCACCGCCAAACCAGGCTTCGTCAATCTCTACGATAACAGCAATCCGCGTCAGCCGAAGTTTCTCAAAGCCCTTCCCGCAGCGGAAGGCGCCCATCACACGGTGTTGTCGCCGGATGAACGGTACCTGTTCGTTCAGAACAGCTTGCTCAACCTGGAGGGCATGAGCGACGGGTCCATCACGGTCATCGATTTGCAAGAAGACAAGGTGCTGGGGAGCATTGATACCCTGAAGGCCGCTGGGTTCAACCCCAACTGCATCATGCTGTTACCCAACAATTTTCAAAAGGGCGGGATACGTGGGAGCATGCAGTAACCGCACTGTCAGCAAGGTCGTTCTGTTGTCAGCGATTCCTGCCTGAGAGAACGGAGCAGGTTGCTAGGTGGGGATGTCGCGTGTGCCGTCGTAGGACGTGCGGGATTGGAATGACACTTTGACGACGTCGCCGTCGCGCACAGGTGAATCGTCCGACCCGATCTTCTTGTTGATGGTGATGAGCGCTTCTCGGTTCTTGATATAGTGCAGCAATGGGCCCAGTTGTATGGGGTGTGCTTCTATCAGTTGTTTCACGGTCGTTGGACCTATCACCTGGACCTCCAACTCACTCTCTTCGACCACCGCACGGAGGGTCTGTCCAAAAATCTGCACCGACACCATCAGCGATTCACCAGTCCTATCATCCACATGATTCCCATCTTTGTGCGGAGCTACTATACACGATCTAGCCCGCACTATTCATGACGGTTCGTGACGAAACTGCCAAGACGCCAAGCGAGACGGGCACGCGGAGCCCTGAGAGACCGAGGCATACTTGAAGCAGTATGTTGAGGTCACGAGGGGCGAGCCTGTCCGCCCGGCCGTGAGACAACCACGGCCAGGCTTGTCACTGCGGCGTATCGGCGGTTGTAGTAGAAGCGTTCATGAATAATGCGGGCTTGGAGCGTGACTCAGCTCTTCTCGTCCTCGGCCGCTCGATAAGCCTCTTGAAGCAGTTGCGCGACGTGTTTGACCTCGACGTCTTCATCTAATCCATTTTTCAGCTGAATCATGCAGGCTGGACAACTGGTCGCGACCACGTTTGCGCCGCTCTGATTGATGGCACGGGATTTTCGCTCAAAGATCTTCTTCGACGTGTCATAGTCTTTGACGACGTAGGTGCCTGCGCCTCCGGCACAACGGTCGGCATCCTGCATTTCGACGAAATTGACCCCAGGCAATGAGGAGAGGACTTGTCGCGGTTCCTTGGTCACCCCGGCTGCCCGCAGATGGCAGGATGAATGGTAGGTGACGCGTTTCGTGGTTTCTCCAGTCTTGGCCATTGGAGGGTGCTCCGAGGAGCGGGCGACGAATTCTGAAATATGCACGACTTTCTTGGCCAACGATTCGGCCTGCTGCCGCTCCTCTCCTTCCGGGAACAGCGTGGGATAGTCTTTCAGCATCAGGGTGCAGGAGGCACAACCGGTCACGATGGTTTCGTAGGGTGCGAAGGACCGTAGATTGAATCGGGCTCCATCACGCACCAGATCGACATGCCCATAGGTTTGAATTGGGGTTCCTGAACAACGTTGCGGAGGCAAGGCCGGCTCTACCCCATGCTTCTTCAAGACCTCGATGACGGCGTCACCGACTCCATCATCAAAATAGTTGGCCGCACAACCGTGGAAGTAGGCGACGGTCCTCGTTGGCGACTCCTCTATTTCTCTCGTGGCCAAATGCGCATATCGCTCGCGCAAGTGGCGTCGAGCCAGTTTCGGTAACACAAGATCATGTGGCAAACGAGCGGTTGGAGCCAATGCCTTCATGATCGGCCCGGTGATTCGTTCCACCAGCTTCCTCACAAATGGACGGTCCCACAGTCGTTGTGTGCTCGCCAGCACGTGCATGAATGCGTCAAAGTGGAATCCTTTTGCTTGCTGTCGAAATATCCAGCCTGCCAACCGGTTGGGATGTTCTGCCCGCTTCTGAAGAATCAGGTCTGACACATCCACGCCGGCGGGACAGATCGTCCGGCACGATTTGCAGTTGAGGCAGGCCTCTACCACGCGTTTTGAATTGAGATAGCTGTAGTCATTCGCCGTGACAATTTCAAACCAGCCGCGCGCACTCATATCCTCGGACTGAAAGACGTCATACACCGGACAGACCGAATTACACTTCGCACAGGTGGCGCAGGATTTTGCGAGTCTGGTGTAGTCGATGTGGTCTGTAAACGACGCGTCGCTCAGCTTGATCCCTGGGTTCAGAATGTTGTCCGGATCGAACGCCTTCTTGACCTGCACAAAAAGGCCGTAGAGTTCCTCCCCGAACATGCGTTGAACCAATTCGGCCCGGATGCGACCGTCGCCATGCTCGCCGCAAATCGATCCGCCGAACTGATTCAGCACGGTCGAATGGACATCCTCGTAGGCCTGTACCATTTTTTCAAAATCACCACGATCGTTCACGTCCAACAATGGGACGATGTGCGCATTCCCGTTTCCAATATGGCCGAAGATGGCCACCGGGACCTGCTGGCTTCCAAAGAAGCCCTCGAGATAGCGGATCAACTCGCTGATACGCTCTGCTGGCACGACCACATCATCGACAAAATTAATCGGTTTCTTCTTTGGGTCGAATCGATAGAGGGTCGGATACAATGCCTTGCGTGCCTTCCACAGTTGTTCCCTTCGTTCAGCATCGAATGCGAGTGTGGGTTCCGAGGCCAGCTTGTAGGGCCGACAGATGGTACGAAGGGCATCGGCCTGCTCTTGGAGATCGATCTCAATCGAATCGGCATCCAGCTCAAGCAAGAGGGTGGCTGCCGCATCAGCGGGAATGCCATGCGATGCCCGCCCGATTAAGTTGAGTGTATTGGCATCCATGACCTCCAAGGCACTTGGCTGGAGGGTCAAGATCTGCGGCACCGCGTGACCCACGTCTTCCAAGTGTTTGAAATGCAGCAGCGCTGTCAATGTGGACGTCGGTTTGTTCACCAGCCTCAACGTCGCTTCACTCATGATACCCAGTGTCCCTTCGCTGCCGACGAACAATTTGGGTAAGTCAAACACTTCCTGTGCTAATCCATCAGCCACTCCGAAGAGATTGTACCCGCAGCTATTCTTGCTGACAGTCGGTCGTTTCGCGGCGATGAGGTCAGCGTGGGCCTGCGTCAGCACCAGCACATCGCGCAGGGCCGGCACCATCGTCAACAAACGTTCAAGCGTTGGATCAGTCAGCGGATAGGCTCGCGCCTCAATCCAGGAGGATGAGGTGAGGCACAACCGGATGCTCTGCACATTGTCTTTGACCGAGCCGTAGCGGAGCGTATGGGGGCCTGAAGAATTGTTGGCGACCATGCCGCCCAGTTTGCACATGTCGCCGCTTGAAGGGTCTGGCCCAAACATCAGTCCGCGAGCATTGAGCTGTTTGTTCAATTCTGCCAGGACGATTCCCGGTTGAACTCGCGCCCATTGTTCCTCTTGATTCACCTCAAGGATTCGATTGAGATGTGAGACGTCAAGGATGATCCCCGAACCGATCGCGGAACCAGTGAGATTGGTGCCGGCTGCCCGAGGGGTCAGCGGAATTCCTCGCGACCGGGCATAGCCGATAGTCGTGGCAATGTCATCTTCCGACTCAACGAGGACGACGGCCTGTGGAGGAATACGATAGATGCTGGCGTCCACCGCATAGGCGGTGAGCGTCGGTCGATCGTCTTTAACTTTTTCCGAGCCTAACAAGGCGCGAAGGTCATTGCCGATTGCATGAGAACGCGTCGGTTGGATTAGTGGAGAAGAGGTAGCCATGGATCGTGCTGTCTCCTACTCAGTGAATTCTTCAGACATCTTCAGTCGTTGTCCTTGTATTCCATTTCTCCTACAATAGATCGCACTATGGATCGCTCGAACTTATATATCACCCGCCAGTTACCACAGCCAGTGTTGGACGCAATTCCGCGATACTATCATGTGTCTGCCACACCAGCAGATCGGCCACCAACGTTGGAGGAACTTCACCAAGGTGTTGCACAAGCAGATGCCATGATTTGCACACTGACGGATCGCATCGACGCCTCGTTATTGTCCCATGCAACAAGGCTCAAAATCATCGCTAACTATGCAGTCGGCTACAACAACATCGACGTGCCTGCCGCAACCCAACGTAGTATCACCATTACCAATACCCCGGACGTGCTCACCGATGCTACTGCCGATTTGACGTGGGCGGTGTTGCTGGCGCTGGCACGGCATATCGTGAAGGGAGACACCTGGATCCGGACCGGCGACTGGCCTGGGTGGACGCCAACTCAACTGTTGGGCGCCGATGTCTCTGGCAAAACACTGGGCATCGTTGGCATGGGGCGCATTGGCCAGGCTGTTGCGCAACGAGCGTCCGGATTTCGGATGCCCGTGATCTATGCAGGTCGTCATCGCGTCCCTGCCCCATCGAGTGTCATGTGGGAATGGCAACCCCTTGATACGGTCCTTGCGAAATCCGATTTTCTTTCGCTCCACGTCCCTCTCACCGATACGACTCGTCACCTGATCGGCCGACGCGAGCTGACCCTGATGAAATCAACCGCCTACCTGATCAACACATCCCGTGGTCCAGTGATTGATGAGGTGGCGTTGGTGTCGGCGCTTGAGGCACAAACGATCGCAGGCGCTGGGTTGGATGTCTACGAACACGAACCGATGGTTTCTGCTGGGTTGAGCGCTCTGCCGAATGTGGTTCTTCTTCCTCACCTCGGATCGGCGACATGTGAGACGCGTGTACGTATGGGGCTCATCTGCCTCGACAATATTGCAGCCGTGTTGGGAGGACGCCAGGCACCGAATCGAGTGAATTGAGGTGTGAACAGAGAAATGGGATTGGACCCTACGAGGCGTACCGAAAGCCGACGTCCCCTCCCCCGTGTTTCCCCTTCAAGGCCACCAGTCGCTGTGGGACATCATGGAATGAAGGAATCGACGCGAATGCGTGAGCAGCCTTCTCCCACAGTTCCTCCGCTTCATAGAGTAACCCTAACTCATAGCGAATGGCTTGCCCCTTAGCCCCTTGGCAACGAGGATCAGCCAAGACCGTTTCTAGTCCAAGAATTGCCTGAGAGGGATGATGCTCTTCTTTAAGACAGACCGCCGTCATGAGCGCCGAATCAAGATAGTAGGAGTCGCTGTTCATCGATACGTGAAATTCCTCCTTGGCTTCCTCATACAACCCCATGTTCTTGTACGCGACGCCTAACGCATAGTGCGTCTCGTAGTCAGAGGCCGCCATCGGTTCCTGTACGGTCGCTGGAGGAGCCACGGCGGGTTTACTAGGAGCAGCTGATTCCACAGATGTTTGAACCGAGACGAGCTTGGGTGGCTGCGGAACAGGTGCCTGCTGGACTTCGGCCTTGCGCACTTCGCTCGTTTTCGCAGCGACTGGCTTCTCGATTGCTGGAGCTCCTGCCGGTTTGTTCTGCGGCGGATGTGCGGCCATCGGGGCTTCTGGTGCTACGTGTGGAGCTGGTGGAGTCTTGGCACTCGACCCAGGTGAGGCAGTGACCGATGGATGCTGAATATCTTGTCCATTAGGAGCTGCTGTTGACTCACTGGTGGTTTTCTGCGATCCACTATCCTTAGCAAAAGGGTTGACGTCGTCGGGTTCCGCACCTGCCACCGACAATTGTTGGCCTTCCTTCATGCGATCATTTGGATAGACTGCCTGAACACTGTCTGAATCAGCTCTCAGTGATTCACCCTCGGTTCGTTGGGACTCGACGTGATTCACCGGTGCGCTCACAAGAGGCGCAGTCTGAGCAGATTCACTCGGTTCGTCAGAGACCCCTCTCTTCATCTTCGTCGTCAATCGATTCACCAACGCGTCATCGCTGGATAGCGATCGTACTTTTTCGAAGAGTTCCTCATGCAAACTTTCCATGCCGGGCTCTGGATGTTCAAGTAAGAGTTCGATGGCTTTTGCATACTGGATGGCCGCTCCCCCACCATCGCCTTGTTCTTCGAGGAGTTCACCGTTCAGCTCCAATAACGGAACGGAGTTCGGGTCTGCGGATAAGAACTCCTGAATCAACGATTCGGCAAGTGTGAGGTCATGGGCCCGCAACGCGGCCCCAGCCAAGAAACGATACTCTCCCAGCGCCACTTGGACATCCCCGCGTTGTAAGTGCAACCGAGCCATGAGTTGACAGACTTGGGGGTTCCCCGGTTCTCGTGTGAGCATTTGGTTCAGAATCGCTTCTGCACCGGCATACTGTTTTTCGTCAATGCGCCGCACGGCCTCAGTCAGAAGGTCGACTGGTTCTGACGATTTCTGTACCGGCACAGTGGATCCTGGCTTGACGGCCTTGGTCGATCCGGTTCCACCCTTCTTCAAGCTCTCCACGAATTGGGATGCCTCGTTGTTCGCAGGATCAATCCTAAGGATGGCGAGATACGCGTCTTTCGCCTCATCGTATCGTCCTTGCGCTGATCGCTCACGGCCCAGCTGAAGATACACGGTGGTCGCTTCATCTTGCTGGTTTTCCTGGACACAGAGTTCGGCGACGCGCTGTTGTGCGTTGAGATTCGATGGATCGTGGAGGACGATCTTCTTGTACACTTCGAGCGCGTCTTTTCCGCGACGTTCTTTTAGGTAGTACTTCCCCAGTGTGAGGTAGTCCTGGACCGCGCTGCTGATGAGGCCACGTTCAACATTCAAGTCGCCAAGGTGGCGATAGACCTCATATCGAGCGGAATCGTATTTCAGGACTTTTTTAAAGGCGGCAATGGCCTTGAGGGTCGCGCCTTCGGCTCGGAATGCCGAGGCCGCCTGCAAGAATGCAGTAGCGGCTTCCCCTGAAGCGTTTCGTTTCAGTTGCAAATCACCGATCGTATTATGAATGGTGCCGTCGGCGGGGGAATCTGCGGCAAGCTTTTTCCATTCGGCTATGGCCGCTTCGTACTGTCCGCGGGACGCGAGGAGCTGCGCTTGTTGGAGAACTCGACTTCGATCCGGGGGCACAACAATACCTCCACGATCAGAGAACAACCAAACGCTAACAGTCGCAAGGAACTTTGTCTAGGAAATGGAAGAATCAGACAGCACGTACTCAAGGAAAGGAGCTGGTCCTCCGATTTGGAGGACCAGCTCTTCTACTGAACAAAACGGAAGACGTAACGACTTATGATGCGGCGATCTCCGCCTTGAGCACATTGGACGCTTGAGGCCCCTTGGCTCCCTGCACGATCTCAAACTCAACGTTTTCACCCTCCTTGAGGGTCTTAAAGCCGTCTCCTTGTAATGCAGAGTAGTGGACAAAGACGTCTTCTCCGCTATCCAGCCGGATAAAGCCAAACCCTTTTCGATCGTTGAACCACTTGACCGTGCCTTTTGTCTTCACAGAAGCCCTCCTTTTTTCAACAACTACGACTGGTTACGTAGCGGCCCCACTCAACTACGCGCATCAAAACTGAAAATAAATTGTGAAAGAATTCGGTTGGGAGAAGGGACGGGAACCTGAAGGAGTGGTGCATCGCTCACGGAACCCATCTTGTGAGTGGAAAGTCGCGCTGCATGTAACATAGGCTTCAGGACCTGTCAAGCGAATCTTTATGGAGGAGACTTTCTCCTGTGTTTACAGGCGAGAAGGACTTCCCTATAGTGATCACAACTTTTCCCATCCAGACATTCTGTGATCTTACGAACACTGCTCGATCGCTACATCTTTACGGAACTGCTCTCTCCGTTTGGTCTCAGTCTCGGTGCGCTGTGCTTTGTCATGTTGACGAGGGAGCTGTTGCGCCTTGTCGAACTGTTGGTGTCCAAGGGGGTTGGGTTCTGGGCGGTCCTCAAAGTGATTGCCATGCTGCTTCCATCCGGTCTCGTACTCACGCTTCCGATTGCAGGTTTGATTGCGTCGGTCACGGCATTCGGCCGATTGTCCTTTGATAAGGAATTGGTTGCCATGCGCGCGACCGGACTCAGTCTGTATCGGCTTTCGCAACCGGTCCTTCTGTTCTCCGTGTGTGTCTTTACGTTGACCTTGATCTTATCTCAATGGGGACAGCCGTGGAGCTCATTGAATCTCAAAAAGGTGGCGCTCAACCTGCTCAAAGATCAGCTTGTTCTGGCGTTGGAGCGAGGCACCTTCAATGAGCCAATTCCACGCATGATGATCTATGTTCCAGAAGGTGAGCCAGGCCGGCCGGCAGAGGGCATCTTTATCTCAGATGAACGTGTGCCCGAAGAGCCTCGCGTCATCGTGGCGGAACAATACCACGTGTTTATGGATGCCGCCCATGCGCAGGTCGCACTTCAGCTGGTGAATGGAGTCATCCATAGCCGGCCGCGTCAGGTGGACCAGTATCAGCAGATTGCGTTTGCCCGTTACGATCTCAAGATCGATCTGAACCTCAGCAGCTATTCGGCTAGTGAAGAGCGCCCGTCTTATGAACAGATCATGGCTCGGCTAGCCGAGTCCGGCGGGAAGGATGCCGGCTCGCTTCGTCGTCTGATGGAATACTATAAAGATTTGGCTTTTCCGACCGCATCGCTTGTATTCTGTCTGCTCGGCGTGCCAGTCGGAATCGTCTCGAAGCGGTCCGGACGGGTCGGCGGGTTTGCTGTCGGTGTGGGTATCATCATCGCATTTTACATCCTGAATGTCGGGTGCGATTTTTTGGTGACGGCTCTGATTCTGCATCCCTTTGCGGGTGCGTGGCTGCCTAATATTATTTTCATCATCATCACGGTCGCACTGTTTTTACGGATGAGCAGGCAATAACAGCATGACGATTCTTTTCCGGTACATCCTCCGAGAATACGCGAAAATCTTCGGGATGTGCTTTTCCGGTTTGGTGACCATCTATCTCGTGATCGACTTTTTCGAGAAAGTGCGACGGTTCTTACGATATGAATCGGGAATCGTTCCAATCCTCACGTACTTTGCGCTGAAGATCCCCTCAATTTCGTTCCAAGTCGCGCCGTTCGCGATTTTGGTGGCAACCTTGTTGACACTTGGTCTGTTTGCGCGCAGTAATGAAATCACCGCCATGCGCAGCTGCGGGGTCAGTTTATTGTGGATGACTTCGCCTTTTTTCTTGTTTGCCACTGGCGTGTCTATGATTCTCTTTCTCTTCAGCTCGACCGTCATTCCGCTCGCGTCGGAAAAAGCCGAAGAAATCCGTGCGGTCCAGATCGAACAACGACCGGCTCCAGTCACCGTCAAAGCCACCCAACCATGGGCCCGTATCAGCTCCGACAGCCTCATTGAAGTCAATGAGATCGATGTCGCAGGAAAGACCGTTCGAGGAGTTCGAATCTTTCATTTTCGTCCGCCATTTGCACTCGATCGCATTACGGAAGCGGCTGAAGCCCGCTATACACCTCAAGGCTGGACCCTACTGAACGGGAACCATCGTAAGTTTCAATCGGACGAGACCGTAGAGCTGGCACTATTTATGGAACACGCGATCAGCATGCCCTTGATTCCCGATGATTTCTCCTCCTCACTGGTGGGGAACTCAGAAACCATGACGTTTGGGGAAATCCAAAATTACCTCGCGCGTTTTCGGCATGAAGGATTCTCATTCGCCCGTCTGTTGACGGACTACTACAGCCGTGTGGCCTCCCCATTGGTCACGGTCGTGATGGTGCTCGTCGGTATTGCATTGAGTTTGCGCCGGAGCGGTGTCCGAGGGGGCAGCATGGCCGTGGGTATCGGACAAGCGTTCATCATTGGGTTTTGCTATTGGACGACACATTCCGTCGCCATCGCACTCGGGCGAGGTGGCGCGTTGGCTCCCATGCTGGCTGGCTGGATGGCTAATACGCTGTTTCTCAGCTTCGGCCTCTATCTATTACTCAAAGTTAGGCACTAAAGAGAGGTTTCCTAGTTGACTGTCCATCGGTCTTCCGGTAAGAAAGGCGCCGTGTGTGCCCATAAGGAGGGAGAAACATGGCCTCGCGCGTAGTCATTACCGGTCTCGGGGTGATTTCTCCCATTGGGATCGGCGTCAGTGAGTTCTGGAAGTCAGCCCTTGCGGGTCGCTCGGGGATTACTGCAATCCCTTCCCTGGGATGGTTTCCGATGTCCGATTATCGTTCGCGGGTCGCCGGGCAGATCCACAATTTCTCACCTGAACAGTATTTAACAACGATGCAGGCAAGTCGCGTGGATCGGTACGCGCAATTCGCCTTAGTCTCCTCAAAAGAGGCACTCGCCGATGCCGATCTGAATATGGCCAAGGAGGCTCCCCATCGCGTCGGTGTCATTGTTGGAGCTGGCATGGGTGGGATGGTGATGGGCGAGCGTGAAATCTCACAGCTCTTTAAAACGCAACGACCGCATCGCGTCCACCCAAATTTTATTCCAACGATCACCCTCAATTCGGCGTCGGGTATCGTCGCAATGGCACACGGTGCCAAAGGCCCAAATTTGACGATCTCGACAGCCTGCTCCTCCAGTGCCCATGCCCTTGGCCAAGCCCTGCAAAGCATTCGTAGTGGCCAGGCCGATGTGATTATTGCCGTCGGAGCTGACGCGAGCATTACGCCTCTGGTGTTTGCCGGGTTCTGTTCCTTGCGTGCGCTCTCCAGTGAGTTTAATGATTCTCCAGAGCGAGCCTCACGTCCCTTTGATCGACTCCGGGACGGATTCGTCATGGGCGAAGGAGCTGCCACATTAGTGGTCGAGTCATGGGCCCATGCCAAGAAGCGGAAAGCGAGAGTCTATGCTGAACTCGTCGGCTATGCGGCCACCAGCGAAGCCTATCACATGGTCATCCCTCAGGAGGATGGTCAGGAAATCGCCACGACCATGAAGATCGGGCTCGACTCGGCCGGGATCAGGCCGGATCAGGTTGACTACATCAACGCGCACGCGACCTCTACGACGATCGGCGATGCCGTTGAGACCAAAGCGGTCAAGAGTCTGTTTAAGAATCGAGCAGACAAAATTGCCATCAGTGCCACAAAATCGCTCATCGGCCATACCTTGGGGGCAGCTGGAGCGATCGGCGCGGTGGCTACGACTCTTTCAATCCATACCGGGCAAATCCATCCCACAGCGAACTATGAGGACCCGGACCCAGCTTGCCGTTTGGATGGGATCTCACGTGCCGTTCAAGAACGAAAGGTTCGGTACGCCCTCTTGAACGCCTTCGGATTCGGCAGTAACAATGCCACGGTCGTCTTTAAGAAATTTGTGGCATAACAACGGTTGAACGATATCGAGGGTCCCGTCGCAGCCGTCACATGCGAAGAGCCTCATTCCACTTGAAGGAGCACCTATAATGACTGAACGGATCGATCCCGCGGTTACCGCTAAAATCATTCAGGCCTTGGCCAGCTATCTCAAACGAGACCCCGCGTCGATTACTGAAGCTCATCATCTTCGTGATGACCTCGGCCTCGACTCGGTGGCGATCATCGAATTGCTGTTCGAGATCGAGGAACGATTCAAGCTCCAAATTCCAGACCAAGACCTTCCGGGTTTGAGTACCGTTGGTACCGTAGCGGCCTATGTCCAGCAACGGCTCGCTGAGTCGAAAACGGAGTCCAAGCCTGCATCGCCAAAGCCTGTGGCTGCTGCCAGCAAGTCGAAAACAGCCAAGTCGACCAAGATCAAGATCAAGGCCAAGTCGACCAAGACAACTTCAGCCAAGTCCCCGTCTACTAAGAAAGCAGCTGCGGCAAAAGCCGTTATGGCCAGTAAATCGAAGAAGATCTCTTCCGGTAAATCCGGAAAGAAGAAAGTCACGGCCCGATGAGCAAACCACAACTACCCTCTCCAATCACGTTGGCTCAAGTCCAAGAGGTTGTTGGAGGGGTGATTCACGGAGACGACCAGACACCGATCTCCAGCTTAACAAGCCTCGGCGAAGCCGATCCACACGCCCTCTCGTTTATTGCCAATGAGAAAATGTCAAAGACAGTGACTACTCTTCACGTCGCAGCACTCCTGGTCCATCGGCATTTGTCCGATCTCTCCCTACCACAAATCGTCGTCGACAATCCGCTGTTGGCTTTCGCACGCGTCGCTCAGAATTTTTTCGTTCGCGTTCCTACGCCCCGCGGTGTAGCGGAGTCTGTCACGCAAGGATCGGATGTGCAGATCGGAAGTGATCCCTCTCTCTGGCCATGCGTCACGCTGGGCGACCGCGTCACAATCGGCAATCGCGTCACGCTCTATCCGGGGGTCTTTATCGGATCGGATTCAAGGATTGGGGATGATTCCGTACTCTATCCCAATGTCGTCGTTCGCGAGGGCTGCTCACTTGGGGCGCGAGTGATCGTGCACAGTGGAACCGTGATTGGAGCCGACGGGTTCGGATACGTGCAGCATCAAGGCCGACACCATAAGATCCCTCAACTCGGTGCTGTCGTCATTGAAGATGACGTTGAGCTGGGAGCGAATGTAACGGTCGACCGTGCGACATTCGGGCGGACCCTCATCAAACAGGGCACCAAAGTCGACAATCTCGTCCAGATTGCCCACAATGTGACTGTGGGAGAGCACTGCATTCTGGTGGCGCAGGCTGGCATCGCCGGTAGTACCACCATCGGTCATCATGTGATGATCGGTGGCCAAGCCGGGCTTTCCGACCATATTACCATCGGCGACCAGGTGATGATCGCCGCGCAATCAGGTGTCAATCGTAGCCTGGAATCGAACCAGATCGTCGGAGGCAGTCCTGCGATGGTACGTGAAAAAGCCCTGAGGGTTCAGGGCGTGTTCTCCCACTTACCTGAGTTGAATCACCTCGTGCGAGAGTTGGAACAACGCGTGGTCACGCTTGAAAATCAGCCCAAGAAGTCGGTGCGTCGGCCCGCACGATCAAAGGCGAAGCAGCCCAAGAAGAAATAGGTTCTTATTTCTCTACCTTGCCTAGCTTGATCACTCTTCGCCATAAGAACATCCTTGCCCAATAGTATCCCGCCCAGGGCATCAAGATCGCTGGCACGATGCTCACTCGTTCATAGGCAAATGCTGCAATGGTCCCTCCTACCAAGAGGAGGCCCCCAAGCAAATAGGCGAATGGAACGAACTGACGTCCCGGATGCTCAATTGTTGTCGCGTCCGACCTTTTCTTGAGCGTTCCTCGTTGCCGACTTATGCCTTCCCTCATGCGAGCCGCCAGAACTTCTGGAAACTCCCGTAAGAGATAGCGTTGGTAGAGTGTCTGCACCACCCCCAAGCCTATGCCTGACATGAACAATGCTGAACTTTGATAGAAGGTATCCCAGGAATAGCTGTCGGTGGCGAGCCATTGGTATCCCAGACCTCCAACTGCCCCGATCACACAGATCAGCCCAAGCAGACCGGATGGCATGAGAATGTAAGTTTTTACATACTCCTGGGCTTGCTGCGTTGTTTGCTGCGGATGTTGAACGTTGATGAGTTTTGGCACGTGATTCCCTTCCAATTGCCAGTCTACCAAGAAGTCAGCGTATGCATTATAACCATCTAGATCTCCACAGCAAAGGGGAGAACGCAGGGGTGGCTCATTGATTGTAATCTGCTGGAACAACGAGTGGTCCACTCGTTGTTCCAGCAAAACTGTGTATCTTGTTAGCATTTCTGTGAATTACCCCTACAAGGCCATCACAAGACCATCACGAGCAAAGTACTGTGATATTAAGTTGAGCCTTGCACAGGCAAGAAAGGGATGTCCACTTGAAATGTAAGACGGACCCGATTGTACTTTCGAGCAGGATCGTATTGGCAAGAACGAACGTCGTGGCTAGCGGTAAAGCTCTGTTTGATGGAAGCTGATCGATACTATTATGAGGGATTGAGGGTTGGATCAGAAGGAGATGGCTACGGTTGCCTTTATCCTAGATAGGTGTCGCGTTGTGGTTGACCTGGAATCGTCTTCGTCGGTCCTAACCAACAGGATTTAGAACTCTTGTTTTCTACTGATGCGCCGCACGTGTTTCTGATCTCCGACTGCATGGTCCCAAGTTCTCCTTGCAATTTGACATATGCTGGGGAGATGGTCAATTCACCTCAGTAATCGTATTGGAGTCAGGACCAAGATCTGGTTATTTTCAGGAGGTTCTTTTGGAATTCACCACCCCTTGCAGTGTCAAGACCACCGCGTCAAGACCTTCGAGCAGCGATGTGAAGGAATCAGACGCAACAATCGGCACAGCAGACATTGCCGGTCTCGGTGGTGGTCCTGAAAATGTGATTCGCCCGACTTCGGGTGGATTGAGAATCTCCACGATCGATACTAATGGCGCACGACTCAAATCAATCTCACACGAGCTATTGTCCCCATGTTCCTGCTGCTCATCCAGCCGCACAACCGGGCGAAGAGGGTAGCGGCTATTCACTGTGACCACGGTTCCTATTTGTCCGGTCGTCAATCGCACGGTCGTTCCAAGTGGGTACACCGCAAATTGCTCGACGAGTGCCTTCAGAATTTCTCGAGGAAAAGCTCTTCGCTCAGCGACGAGAAGCTCCTTGACCGCTTCGTGCGGGAGCAGACGACGGCGATAGGGGCGCTCGCTCACTAATGCATCAAATATGTCAACCACTCCGACGATCAAGGCCATTTCACTGATCTCTCTTCCTGTCAGTCGATTGGGGTACCCTTGCCCATTGAAGCGTTCGTGAGCCTGACGCGTCAATTGCCCCAACCAGTGATACGCTGGTCCGCACTTCTCAACCACCTGATAGCCAAGCTCAGGATGTCTTTCGATCAGTGCCCGCTCTTCCTGAGTCAAACGGCCGGGCTTCGTGATCAAGGATTTTGGGACGGCAAATAATCCAATATCATGAACAAAGCCCGCGAGGGTCAACTGGTGCAGTTCTTCCCCATAATACCCAAGACCAATCCCGACCTTCGTTCCGAGTATAGCCACATTAATTAGGTTGGTGATGAGTGGTGGTCCGACCGGTCCAGCAAGTGCTTCTACCACGAGCTCATCGTTGCGTTGCAACGATGACACGACATCTCCTGCGAGCGCTTCAAGTCGTTCGAGAGATATGGTACGATGCTCCTGAACGGCAGTCGCGATCTCCCCCACCACCTGTTCTGCCTTGTGATACCAGTTTGTCACAACTCACCTCTGTGTCGTCATGGGCTTGTCGCTGCAACAACTCGTCTGCGAAGTTTTCGACCATGCGTTCGTCGAGCCCACGCCTCATGTGCGACTTTGTCGACTAATGAGCGTCCAATCTGAGGCGCTTCAGAAACACACCCAAAGTAGAGACATACATCGCAAAGCAAGTTGATCAACCGACATACACCAGAATTCAGCCTCTCATCTCCTAGTGCCACTTGCCGATGCGATACACAGTCGAGCTCTCTTTTATTTCAGTACCCTAGTCGCATGGGGCTTTATGAAGCGCATGGCAAGACACCCTGTATTGCCATGCGCTCCATCCGTCCGTTGGCTGCCCATTCCTCAATCCCTTTTAGGATCTGGTCCAACCGTGATTGGATGGCCTCATAGCGTGTGGCTCCCACGACCATGTGATGCTGCGTGACGATTGTAAGGAAACTATGCAGTCCCATGAAAAACAACATCGCATGGGAGGCATTGACCTGCTGAGCGGCAGACCATAACTGCGCGACACGTTCAACGGTGTTCTGCAAATCTGAGGGTGGCGTACTAAGGGCGTTGCCACTAGTCTTAAGGGTCTGAATGATGGCCATCAGATGTGGAAGTTCTTGTCGAACGACATCCTGAAAGCCTTGCTCTTCCTCAGCAGACCGCTTAAGAAACTCATGGATGGACGACATATTGCATTGTTCAACCCCTCGCTCCATCAACCCTTCTGCCTGGGCCAGCATCGTCTGAAACAAATTACGATGGAATGCGTTGGACGCAATGCATTGATCTTGGATCCCACGCAGTAATGTCAAAAACTCCTTCGTGGGGATCATCGTTGGTGGATCTTCGAAGGATGCTGAGACGTCATCTGCCTCAAAGGTCACACCTGTTGCTCGGGTTAGGGCTCCATGAATGTGCCCCAGTTGTTTGCAGAGCGTGATGAAGTCATCCGTGGAGATTTGCGCGGAAGGGTCTTGAACCGCTTCCACAAAAGGAAGGGCTGAGAAACTCGCGCGCTCAACATCACTCAGATTGAGCGTGGCCGCAGACCCACCGAGGTTTGAGACACCAACCTTGATAGTCTGAGCCAAAGCACGATGGCGTTCGGAAGGGGGAGATTGCTGTAGCTCATCGAGGGCAACGTGAATTTGCTGAAGCCATTCCTGTGCCTCTTGAACGAATAGTTCAACTAGTTCTTTCTGGAACGCATCTTCAGTTTCAACGGACATCGGCGTTGGCCCTTCAGCAAGAACACGACCATGTAACCACTCCGGCTACCTGGATCAGGATTGCCCCCTCCCGCTTCCAAGTTGGGAGGCCAAGCTCGCAATCTCACCTAACTTGCGTGCCATTTCCTCGAGCCGTTTTGTGGCACTCTCGGCAGCTTGTTCGGCTTCAGTCACTCGTCGAGTGAGGGTTCCGTTGCGATCTCGTTCTACGGTTAGAAGCCCTTCCATTTCCTGAACATTCATCGCAACTTGCTCTAATTCTTGAAGGTGTCCCACTGCCTCTGCCCCCTTTCGCCGTTCGGTCAGCAGTTCAGCCTCGAGGTTCTGAAGTTTCTGATGAAGTTCGGCTGTCAGCTGTTCTGCATTTGCGAGTCCTGCTTCCGCCTCTCGTGTCCGGGTCGATATCTGCTCTAATTCCCCCAGTTGTTGCACGAGTTGCTCTGCAGCAGTCCGTTCAGCATGCAGAGTAGATTCCAGTTCCGAAATTCGAGCAGAAGATTTCTGCCAGTGCACGGCTTCCTCTTTGAATGCACCGACTGCGTCCTGTTCCGTTTTCAGTGCTGCTTCCAGCTCGGGAATTCTTGATACTTGATGCTCGACCTTGGCGAGTGTCTCCCGAAGCTCGTTGAGACGTGTGCGCTCAGCTGCCAACTGCACTTCACTTGTCTTGGCCTTGGCGAGCTGTTCCGAGGACTCTGATAACCGTTTGGTGAGCTCTTCGGAGCGAGCCCGTTCTGCCCGTAACTGTTCTTCAATCTCTTTAGACTTCTGAACCTCTTGGTGCTGTCCCTGTGGCTGTTGCACTACCATCTGCATCGTCGGTTCACCAACGGCCGCCACAGGGGCAGAAGCTGGCCCAGCGACGAAGGCTGGTGCTGCGTTCTGTTGTTTTGCTATTAGCTCGAGGACTCGATCCTTGAGGGAAGTACCTTGAAAGGGCTTCTTCAATACTCCATCCGCTCGGCACGATTCGGCCTGTTTGGTCACTTCGTGGTTCACGATTCCTGAAATGAGTAGTACGGGCGTCGAGGCGAGGGTTGCGTGTCCACGGACAAATGCACACACTTCATACCCACTCTTATCCGGCATGATGACGTCGGACACGACAACGTCCGGCCGTTCCTTTGCTAAATACGCCAGCGCTTCCTCTCCGTTTGCCGCAAGCGTGACGCTGAGTCCGGCCTCGGTCAACAGTCGTTCAGCCACTTTACGAACTGCGATACTGTCATCAGCTACTAAGATCTTCGGCATGCCTGCACCTTTCGCTCATCCCGGCCCACAAGGAATCATCATTCAGTCGACCCTAGTTGAGATATCGAGAGAATCGGAACCTCATCTAGGCCATTGGTATAACTGCCGTCGGCCGGCAAATCCTTGCCGTGGTATGTTTGAAGCACGGCAGGATCCACAGTATGAAGGATTGGAATCTCTTCATCGATGCACATGGCCATTTCTCCGAGAGGGTGCTTCACTCTCAGATACAAGGGCCTGCTCCCTTGCACGGTAAGTCGAAGAGATGCGGCCAGATCAAATACTGGTAACACAGTCTGTCCTTGACGAACGACTGATGTGATAAATGGGGTTTGACCAGCGACTGGAATAGGGTCAGCCCACTTGAAAATGCCTGATACATCTACTGCCTTCACCGCCAGTCGCCTCCCCCCCACAAAAAACACCAATAGATGATATGATTGACGCGCCGTTCCCCGATGATGATTTTGACCAGTCCTCAGCATGCCTGGCTATTGTTCACGGACATCTTTGGGGCCGCTATGAGTCGAGGAATGCCTCCTTGTTCCCCACTGTCCTCTACGCTTGCCACCTGCTCATCGAGAACCCAGCTTGTATTGAGCACCAACGCAATACTGTTTTCAAATAGGATCATGCCTCGGTACCAGCGTCGCTCCGGTCCACAGAACTGCGGGGAAAGCGGCAGGACTTGAGAGAGATGGAGTTCTAGCCACCCCTGCACCGTGGTAACACGAATACTCCCCTGCACACCTTGCTCAGAAAGCAGCACAATACGGCTATGTGTTGAACCTTGATTATTCACTATCCTCAATCGATCAGCTAGATTGATGGCTCTATACACCAGGCCGTGAATCGTTGGATCGTCAAGGGATCCAAGCTCTTCGAGCGTCAATACCCCCTGTATCGACTCGGCATCCAACGCGAGATACCGTCCGCCAAATAGCACGATGAGAAATCGTGATGGAGAAGCTGATGACGAAATTCCTGTCATTGGTTCCCGGACGCCCAAGCCAAGACCATTTTACTTATTCTCTGTAACAAGCCTCATTTCGTCAATCGATACGAGTATTTCCGCAAGGTTACTTGCGCAGCACGGGAGCCTTTCCAAGCCATCGTGCTACCTCTTGCAACAACATCCGTTCTTCTACCGGCTTGGCGATGTACGAATTAGCACCGAGGTTGATCGCCATCTGCCGATGCTTGTCTCGCGCCCTCGTCGTCATGACGACCACCGGTGTGTGTCTAGTTTCCGGGCGGCTTCTGAGAGCTTGAATGACTTCAAATCCGTTGAGCTTTGGCATTTCAAGATCGGTGAGGACCATCCGATAATTAGTCGTTGATGCCTTTCGAAGTCCATCTTCTCCGTCAACTGCCGTATCAAATGGATATCCAGCCAACTCCAACATCCTTCCTACGAACTTGCGAATGCTTAATGAGTCGTCTATCAAGAGCAGGCGGGCCTCTTGCGGCTCATTCGACAATTGCTCTTGTGGTGGAGACTGCTTCGAGAGCGGCGTGGTTTCGAAAAAGAGAGTATGGGTAGCCGATTCCTTCAGCTCTCTCGTCGTCAACCGGTTTGGATCGAGCACAAGAACAACCCGCCCTTCTGGATCGATCGTCGCGCCTCCAAAACATGATTGCTCCAACGGTTTGAGTGATCCAAGGCGCTTTATGACGATTTCTTGGCGGCCCAACAGTTCGTCAACGGCTAATCCCATTGTCGTTCCCGCTGTCCGAACGATCACCACGGGCATGGTCCAATCAACAACTCCTGGTTGCCGACGAAGGATGTTATGGAGAGAGTGGATGTCAATCATTTGTTCGTTGATCTGTAAGACTGTGCGAGTACCTTCCTCGCGCACGGAGGAAGGTGTCGGCATCGTGACTTCCTGGATGTTCGCGAGCGGAATCGCATATTTTTCAGTTCCGACTCGCACGAGCAACGCCGTTGCGATCAGGAGGGTGAGCGGAAGATGCAAGGTAAATTTGGTACCAATACCGGGCTCAGACTCCACCTCGATATGCCCGTTCATGCCTTCAACTACTCGCTTAACCACATCGAGTCCAACGCCTCGACCTGCTTGATCCCCCACCTTGTCAGTCGTGGAAAAGCCAGGCATGAAAATCAACTGCCGGACGTCCCTATCCGACATAGCTTGGATGTGGCGCAATTGTGCTGATCCCATCTTGCCGGCTTTGGCTCGTATTTTCTCCAAATCCAACCCGGCTCCATCATCTTCGACCTCGATGATGACCGAATTCCCACGATGCGTCGCATGGAGGTAGACAGTTCCGACGGCCGGTTTACCTTTCGCAATTCGATCGGCCCCTAGCTCGATACCGTGATAGACAGCATTTCTAACCAAATGCACCAATGGATCCACCAATCGTTCCACGAGTCCGGTATCTACTTCGGTCTGCTCGCCCAATGTGACCAAAGATACTTCCTTATTGGATGCTCTGGCGATTTCTCTGATCGCTCGACGAAACCTTGTGAATGCTGTACCGATTGGAACCATGCGGGCATGGGCGATTTCGTCTCGCATGACCAGCGTCAACTGTTGTAGTTGACTCATCTCGTCATGGGCTCTTTGGATGGACCCATCCAGTTGCGACATTGATTCAGTGATATCAGCGGTCACTTCCCCGATACGCCGAGCCAAAATATTGAAATCGTCGTATTTGTCCAGCTCGAGGTTGCCAAAATCACCGAAGGCGGGAAGGCCTTGACTCGAAGGCGTCGCTGAAGTACTTGGTGCTTCCTGATAGGTAAAGGTGTGTTTGTCTGAAAAGGACTGGATAGAATCCACCAAGCGACTCTTGAATGTTAAGACTTGCTGTGACAGTTGCTCTAAGACTCGCAGTCGTTGTTCCAATCGACCTCGTCCGATGACGAGCTCTCCGACGAGGTTCATCAGTCGCTCGAGTCGCACATAACTGACACGGATGACCTCACGTTCTTCTCCTGCTTTTTCATTTGGAATGCCCTCATCATGCCGAGGAGACTCCTCCCTTTCGGACTGTCTCGTCGTCGCCGAGCCAGTGAGGTCATCAGATAGACCTGCCGCCGCCTTCTCCTGTATGCTTCCCTGGTCTAATCGTCGTAGTTCGGTTCGCGCCGCATCAAAGCGATGCTTCGTGTCATCTACTTTTGTGAGATCTCTGTGCATGAGTACTCGTACAACATCGATGGCGCGAAGTATGAGATCAGTATGCCCTGGCAACACGTGGAGGCTGCCATCTCGCACCGCTCCCATGAAGTCTTCGACATGGTGGACGAGGTCACCGATTGATTGAAACCCAACAGTATAGGCAGATCCCTTCAAGGTATGCGCGCTTCTGAATAGCTGATTGATGAGTTCCGTGTTGTGCGGTTCCTTGTCCAATCGTAAGAGATTAGCTTCCAATAGCTCCAGATACTCTTCTGCCTCAGGGATAAAGTAGGAAAGGATTTCTGAATCCAAATCCGGAATTACGTACCGATCGGATAAGTCGGCGGGTGGCTCTTCCATCGTAACAATGGGATCACCATAGACAGAACGCGAAGTAGGTACGTGGGTCTCGTCGGAGAGCGCAGCCGGTGGAGATGGGGTAGCAGTGCCTCTAGATATCTGCGTGAAACGATTAAGAAGAAGTGGTATATCGTACTGGAGTTGCGACAGACTCGTCGGCTCATGTCGGAGAATAAGCCGGATCAATTCAGTTGCCTTCACCATCAGGTCAAGAATGTCAGGACTGAGAGGAAGGCGTTTTTCCTGAACCTCGATCAGGCAATCTTCCATCGGATGAGCGACATCTCCAATAACTTGATAGCCCACGGTATACGCTGACCCCTTCAAGGTATGCGCCGCGCGAAAGAGCCGATAAATCGAGTCTTCTGCATCTGGCGTGGCTTGAAGCGTACAAATCAACCTGTCTATGGTGCCGAGATACTCTTCCGCTTCAGGGATGAAGTAAGATAAGATTTCGGTATCAAGTTCGGGAAGCACGTAGTGCTCATCGGCTATTGGCAGGGAAGATAGGGATGTTGGCGGATTGTTTATTCCTTCTTCTCGTTCTTTGATCGAAGCCCAACAGCGGGCTACGGCCTCTACATCCTCAGCGCCTCCTTGCCCGATGACTCGAACGATTCCCTGAAGACTGTTCGTAATGTTCCTCATCAAGTCTACGACTTGATCCCAGTGAGCCATCCGAGTCGGCGTCACCTGCTCAAGGAGTGTTTCCAGATGTTCAGCGAGCTGAGCGACTCCACTGAAATCGTACAGGGCAGCAGCACCGCAAATACGGTGGGCAATAATATATTGGTCTGTCAGTTCCTGAGGACCAGGAACTCTCCCATCGGGAGGATGTAAGGCTTTCGTCAGGGCATCCAACCCATCCGATGCTTCGAGCACAAAGATGCTGATGAGGTTCTGCCTGTCGAACTCCGAGCTCATCGGTCCCTCGTTACACCAGAAGGCGTTCCTCACGCAGCGGATGAGGGGGATTCTCAGGCCAACTTAAACTGCGACACTGACGTCGTCAGACCTTCAGCCAAGGTCACCATATCTTCGACTGTCGCACGAGCCGAATCGGTGGCCTTTTGCGTTGCCACGGCACCTCCGGTAAAGTCCTTGATTGAACGACCGACTTGATCGGTTGACACCGTTTGGTTAGCCGCTGCTGCCGCAATACTTTGCGCAAGTTCCGCCGACCGTTGCGCAATCGACGAAATGTCCTTAAACACATCGCCTGTTCGCAAGGCCGAAGCCGACCCGGCTTCGACCGCCTGAGTTTCATGTTCCATGGCAACGACCGCATGTTGCGTTTCGCTCTGAATGACTTTCACCAGGTCCGCGATCTCGCGTGTGGCCTGTGTCGAGCTTTCCGCAAGCTTCCGCACCTGATCGGCGACGACCCCAAAGCGCGCTCCAGCCTCACCGGCACCGGCGGCCTCGATCGCAGCGTTGAGGGCTAACAAATTGGTCTGATTGGCAATATCTCGAATGGTCGAGACGATTTGTGAAATTTCCAAAGAACGGTCGCCGAGCGCTTTGACCTGCTTTGACATCCGTTGGACCGCCAATTGAATGCGCTGCATATCGTGAACCGTTTCTTGCACCGCGAGCCGACCGTCTTCAGTGGCCTTGAGCACTTGACGAGCTGCGTCGGACGAGGCTCCTGCGGTCTCTGACACTTCGCGCATCGATGATGCCAGCTGTTCAATCGCGCCGAGCGCCTTGATTGATTCATCCGCTTGATGTCTGGCAGTTCCGGACATCTGGCCCGCAGTGTCCCGCAACCTGCCTGCCGAGCTATTGACACGTTCGGCGGCCTGGCGCACGTGTTTCATTAACTGTGAAAAGCGCTGAATCATGAGATTGAATCCGTCCGCCAAATTGCCAAACATATCGGCCGTCACTTCACCGCGCTTGGTCAAATCTCCTTTCCCGACATCGGAGACCAATACGAGGAATTGCACGAGTTGCTTTTGCATCCTGTCCCGCTCTTCCTCTGTTGACACCAGCGCCGTGACTCGATCCAACATGATGTTGAATGCCTTGGCCATATGTCCGACTTCATCGTCGCTCTCCAGGTTGGCACGTGCCTTCAAATTGCCCGCGGCAGCCTGTGTCGCAACGTCGGCGACATGGATGATGTCTTTCACAATGCTGTGGGCGAGGAAATATCCAATCGCGATGGCTATGAGGAGTGCCGCGACTGCTGCGCCGAGCATGACCTTCGTCTGGTAGATGGCCATACTCTGCCCATCATCATTTAGTTCGCCGGCAAAATCCCGAATGAGCTGCGCCATCCATTGAAAGCGCCATATCGACCGACCGTGCCACAACGAGACCTCAGTGGACAAGACCGAAGCTCCCAGTTCCCTCATCGACTGTTTTTGCTCATCGGTGAGCGAAGAGTCAAAGCTATCGTTCAATGCTCCCACTGCGCTTTCAGCCGACGCAAAATATTCTTTTAACGTAAACAGGAGGACATCTAACTCTTGTCCATCTCGACGACCGTCTAGGGTTTCATGTGTTGCAGACGGCCGATACGCCTCAAGCGGCGTCAGCGTCCGCCTCTTCAATTCAGCGAGCGGAATGATGGCCTCATCAAAGTCACTCTTTTGTCTTTGGTCCGTGACGCTCAACAACGCACTGTGATACAAACTGAGGTTGGTGCTGCTCACCGCGAGATGAGAAACCCCCACGGTTGATTCGTCATACATGGAACTTAGCTGGTTCTTCAGCTGGTGGAGACCGAACACACCGATCAAACCAATGGCAATCATGCCGATCAGGATGACGGTGAACCCGATAAAGATCTTGTGCAGGGCTTTGAGGTTTTTAAACCATGTACGAGGCGACCAGTTCCATGTTGATTTAGCGTTCGCCATGACTCTCCTCCTGCGCACGACTCAAGATGGAATGTACCTTTGTCGGCATCATCGTTCCTCACTATGATGGTATGGCATCTGGTCATCGGCAGTTCCCTCTATGGAGGCCAATAGTCGAGACAGCTCTAAGACCGCGCCCGGTTTGTTCTCAGTTGTAAAGAACGCCGAAATCATGGGACGCCTCTCAGCTGCCGTAGAAGTCGAGGGAATGACCAGATCATCCAACTGGATGGTGCGAATTTCGGGAACCTCTTGGACCAGGATACCGACCAGTTGCATGCCGTGACGAATTACCACCGCATATTTCGGCATGACAGAGGTCGATATGCCTAATGCGCACCTCAAATCCGTAAGGGGAATGATGGTTCCTCGTAGATTGGTGACACCGACCAGCGCCGAAGGCATTCCTGGTACGGGCGTGATCGACTTGGGTTCGAAGACCTCACGGACCTGGCGGATATCGATCGCGAATGTTTCATCTCCCAATGCAACGAGACACACCCGCAATGATTCGGTGGATGTTGCCTGTTCTAGGACTGAATCGGAATACAGTTGAGGTAATGCGTCTAAGGGAATCATCGTATTACGACCCTTGCAGTATCGGCTCTCTCAGCTCAGTGCGTGCTTCACAGCATGCAGGAGCTCCTCTGATTTGAAGGGTTTCACCACGTGTCCGTTCGCCCCCTGTTGCTGTCCCCAGAACTTGTCGCTTTCCTGTCCTTTGGAGGTGCAGAGCACGATCGGAATGTTCTTGAAACGAGCATCAGTTTTTAGATCCCTGCACGCCTGAAATCCATTGCGGCCTGGCATCACCACATCCAAGACGATCAGGTCAGGTTTTTCAGAGACAACCTTCTCCTCCAATCCATCCGCGTTGGAGAATGAGACAACGGTGTGTTGAGCAGCCTTCAGATACGACTCGATGAGTTGCAGTTCCGCGTACGAGTCGTCGACAACCATTATTTTGCTCATAAACCATTCCCTCTCTCTTTCAAGAAAGACTCATGCTGTGCTTAACGCATCGGCATTGCCGTCCGTGTCGTGTATCGCTATTCTGAGGGGCGAGAGGCCATGGGCATGTGCGAAGCACCTTCGCCTCAACGTCGTCAGGTTCAGCGTTTTCTATTCGATCATCTGGATGTACCCAAGTGACTCAACTGTCAGTCTTGAAAAACCATGTGTCCCCGGCATGAGTACCGCAATGAACGGTTCCGCACCGTCAGCTTCTCCGTCCGTGACATAGAACATACTTCCGAAGATTACGACACACAACCAGTCCCCACGATCTGTGACGGCGCGCTCACGTCTACGTCACCTCTTCCTACCCTTCAAGATCAATTGATGCTGCTCTCATGGAGTGTAGCGACTTGTTGCTAGTTGGCAAGAAAACGCTGAATATCAACATCTTTGTTGAGTGTGGTGGATGTCGATGCAAAGGCGAGAAGTGGTATTGGAACGAAACGTGGCTAAGACCGGAGAGGCGAGGTCATCGGAGAAGGCAAGTCAGATTGACGTTCCTGGATAAATGAGCAGCCCACCGATCAAGTTCATCCTGCAACCGAATAGTGACTGACATCGATACATGAATATCGAGAGCTGGAAGTCTTTTCCTCAGGCGAGCACGATTAAGCCAGCCACGACGAAAGCCGGGCTCATCAAACACACCATAAATGTACGTGCTCCACACAAGACCGTCGTACCGAATAGCTCCATCGAACGCTTCTTTGTGCATAGCGGTCGATTGGTAATCGTTCTCAATCAGGACGGAAGGACGGCGAATTCCACGACTGGCCAATTCACGAGATACCATTTCGGAGATTGACTCCAGCTGCACTGCCCGCCCCCCAATCACCATCACATCGAACTACTTCGACAGCCGTACATAGCTGTCTTTCACGACCGACCAGAGCCTTGCTCGCCCATCACAATATGCCGAAGCCTCTTGCTTCGCAAACACCTGTGTGGTGAAGCAATCGGCGTATCCCGGCTGTGACCAAATATTTTTCTACGTCAAAACCCGATCCAAGAACAGAAACTGTCGGTATCGTCATTGACACGACTCCCGCCAAGCCTTCGCTTTCGCTAAGCCGCGAGTCATACAGTTGGTCACTGCGCGTCCAATAAGCGCTCCGATCACTGTATGGGTTCCGCTATAGATGTGTGATGGACCCTGTCCCTGTAGCTGACACGCAATCACGACCGCATCCGTACCAGTTCCGGTGGCTGCTATGCCGCCACGGCAATTTGGCACTGCATGATCGCGCAAGACGCCGGTCTTGGCCTCGGTGGCCACTTGCACGACACCAACCATCGCGGCATGAGAGAGACTCCCGTTTGTGATGAGAATGAGATTGATCGTGCCGGGCTTGCCCGGTCTGTCGCGATGAGAATATTGAGGTGGCCATTCTCCCGCCCGGACGGCATTCGTCACACCAACCGTCGCAAAACACTCCACCCAGATCCCATCCGAAGCAACTCGTGCCATTACCAGCTGTGTCATCGGGACAGCCGTCATGAGTCCAACGGTTCGTGCACGGATGCCAAGTCGGGAGGCCACTTTTCGCAAAAAGTGGGCAGGATCAGTGAAGGTTCTAGACTGATCCTCGGTCGCCAAGGAATGTGCCTCGACCTGATGATTGAGGACATAGGAAGCCAGCGTGAACCCTCCCCCTTGTGGCGCAGAGGAAAGCACCCGTCTCCGACCTTCAAGGTTGATGACCAGTGTCTGCCCCATCACTTGATAGCTGGTACGGACTCGTGTGGAAGTGCCTTTCATCATGAGACGCCTTGGAGGAGCAGTCGAGATATGGTCCGAACGATCCGGTCATTGTTTTGAACAGTCCGCACTGCGAGTCTGATGGAACGTGAGTTTGTGCCAGGCACGGACGAACAGTCTCGAATCAACAGGCCTGTGCTTCGCAATTGTTCGGTCATGTCACGTGCCTGCCAGCCACGAGGCAATTCAACAAGGAAGTAATTTGCGTGTGTCGGCATCACAACGCAGCCGGGCAAGGCCACCAGCAATGCGTGCAACCGTTCACGCTCTCGCGCCATGAATCGCAAACTCTTGCGCGCATGTGCCGCATCGTTCACGGCAGCGAGCGCGGCTACTTGCCCCATTGCGCTCACTGACCACGGTGGCAGCTGCCATTGTAGTTGTCGAGCGGTGATACGGGTTGCCACTGCATATCCTACTCGCAGCCCCGGCAGGGCATAGAATTTGGTCATGCTGCGCAAGACTACGACATGCGACCAGGAGGCCGCATGCGGCAGGACAGATCGCTCTGGACAATAGTCGGCAAATGCTTCGTCGATCACTAGCCAGAGCCCTCGCCGGCGGGTAGCCTTCGCTAACCGTGCAATATCGTCGGCTGAGCAGGCTTGTCCCGTTGGACTGTTGGGATGACAGAGCACGACGCCATCAATAGAACGACCATCATGCCGGCCTGCTTCCATTGCATGGCAAAGACGGTCGATTGGGATGGCATACTGGTCGCTTCGGTCAGCAAAGAACGCTGTGGCCTGTCCTCCCGCTCGCACCATTGCGGCAGCATATTCGGAAAAGGTGGGCTGAACGACAAGGAGCCGATGAATCCCCAGTGCGCGAGGGAGCACCTCAATTAACTCTGTGGAACCGTTACCAACGACGATGTGTTCCGGATCAATCTGCCAGAATGTGGCCAATGCCTGCCGCAGATCCCAACAGTTGGGATCTGGATAATGACTCAACAGATGTCTGGACGCGGTGATGGCTTTCCACACTTGTGGAGAGGGTCCTAGTGGGTTGATGCTGGCGCTGAAATCAAGAATCTCGGTAGGGTCACGGTGCAGTTCTCGTGCAGCACTGTAGATATCCCCGCCATGCACGCGTGCCCTCAGACGAGCCATTTGATCCCCACCGCCAGAATGACCCCCAGCACCGAAGCGGCCACCATGATAGTTGCCGCTAACGTCATGTCTCTTGGCTCTGCGCTCCGCCCCTCTACACCAAGAACAGGACGGTCTTGCGCAATTCCATCATAGAAGTTGGTGCCTCCCAACCGTATTCCTAAGATCCCGGCCATCGCTGCTTCAGGCCTGCCACTATTGGGACTGGGGTGGAGACTTCCATCTCGCTGAAACACCAGCCATCCGTTGCGAATCCGTTCCAGCTCTTGAGTCATGAGACCTGCGCCCAGGAGAAGCAGCACTGCCGAAAGCCGGGCAGGAATCCAGTTCACCAGATCATCAAGCCGAGCCGATGCCCAGCCAAGATAGGCATAGCGCTCATCACGATGGCCGATCATGGAATCCAATGTATTGACGGCCTTGTAGGCCAAGGCCAATGGGACCCCTCCAACCGCCAGATACAACAATGGCGCAATCACACCGTCTGACACACTTTCTGCGACCGTTTCCACTGTCGCACGGGCCACCTCGGATTCGGAGAGCTCCGCCGTGTCTCGCCCCACGATCATGGCCACAGCTCCACGGGCAGCAGGAAGATCACCGGCTTGGAGCGGATCATTCACCGCACGGACATGATCCCATAGGTCCCGTGTGGCGAGAGTGGTTGAGGCCAATCCAATTGACAGGGCTGATCCCAGCCACCCTGCAAAGTGCTCAGCCTCTTGAATGATGACAGCGCCGAGACAATAGGCCACAATCGGGAACCCTCCGGCCAGACAAATCCCTACCATCCGAAGGCTAGTGTTACTTCGACAGATGTTTCGGACCCGGTGATCGAGCCATGCAATGCACCGGCCCATCATACGGACTGGATGGGGCAACCAGCGAGGATCACCACATATCCCGTCAAGTGCAGAAGCGATAAGGAGTTCGCCGCCGGTCATGGTAACCGGAGCAAGAGTGGAACGAGTAACAGGAAGAGGATTTCAATCACTTCATTCATAGCTCCAAGCGTATCCCCAGTGATCCCACCGAACCAGCTACGGCAGGCTAACCAGCCAGCGAGTACGATTGGAGCGCCAGCGAGGAGGATCAAACATGTACCAACTGTCCCAAAGCCTCCTGCCAAAGCAATCGTCAAGACCGCCGTGGATATGGCCACGTGCCGCCACGACAGATGAGTGAGGAACGGCGCTGCCAATCCGCCTTCCGATCTGGCATAGGGCGAAATCCAAGCCAGCATGACCATCGCCCAACGACCCATTGCCGGCATGCAGAGCACGGCAGGGAGCCGAAACTCAAGCGGCAGAGCCATCAATCCCGCATACCGGAGAATCAGTGAGAGAAAAAGTCCTGTCGCGCCGATCGCACCGATACGGGGATCGCGCATGATCGAAAGCCGTTCTACCGGTGTACGGCCTCCCGCCAATCCATCTAATGTGTCAGCCAACCCGTCCTGATGAAGCCCCCGCGTCAACAGCACCAACAGGACAATCAGCAGCACATTCACAACCGTCGGTGAGAGAATTGCCGTCAATCCAAAGTCCGCCACGATGAGTCCGCCGCCGATCAGCAAACCAATGACGGGATACCAGGCCATCGATGCGGCCAGTTCTGGCGCGGTTGGCTCGTGATGAGTTCGGCTCAACGGAATCGTCGTCAGAAAGTGCCAGGCAAAGATAAATGGACGGGCCACAGTTCCCATCGTTACACCTTGTCAGACACGCCTGCTTCGTCGAAGGTTGCCATCTCCGTATAGATCTTGATCGCGGCACAGACCAAATCCATTCCCAAACAGGCCCCCGTACCCTCGCCAAGACGCAAGTCGAGATCCAACAGCGGCTTCAATCTCAGATGGTCCAAGACCACGCGATGGCCCTGCTCGACCGAGCGATGGGAGGCGATGAGATACTCACGACACAAGGGCTGAAGCCCGACGGCAATCAATGCCGCAGCCCCAGCGATGAACCCATCCAGCACGATAGGCACCCGGGCTGCTGCCGCCCCGAGTATCAAACCCGCCAATCCAGCGATCTCCAGCCCCCCAACTTTTGTCAGAACATCAAGTGGATCCATCATGTCGGGACGATGCAGGTCGAGCGCCCGCTCAATCACTGCTATCTTATGCCGACGACTGGACTCGTCGATGCCGGTCCCGCATCCGGTTACATCGGCCACAGGCCGACCAGTCATCGCCGCGGTGATAGCGGCACTGGGTGTCGTATTGCCAATACCCATCTCACCGGTGCCGATCAGGCCAATCCCCTCTCGCACGACTTCTGTCGCCAGTTCAACTCCGATCATCACAGCCTGCTCTGCTTGGCTGCGTGTCATCGCCGATTCCACCGCCAGATTGTTCGTGCCCTTCATAACTTTCCGAGCAAGCAGACCGGGCACAGCGTCGAACTCATAATCGACGCCTATGTCCACCACGCGCACATCCACACCGGCATGCTTTGCCAACACATTCACGCCAGCCCCACCTCGCAGAAAGTTCAAGACCATTTGAGGGGTGACCTCCCGAGGATAGGCACTCACCCCTTCCAGAGTCACTCCGTGATCAGCGGCAAACGTAAAGACTACGCCGCGTGGAACATTAGGCTTCACTTCACCGGTGATGGAGACGTAGGAGGCCGCCAATTCTTCCAGGCGCCCGAGACTGCCGAGCGGTTTGGTCAGCCGATCCAATCTGGCTTGTGCCTTTCCACGGAGACTAATATCGACCGGCTGAATACGACGGCACAGGTCCTGTATCGACATGACGGCTCCTCTAGTTACTTCAAGCGAAGCGATAGTCCGCTCACGATCAGATGCACTTCATCCACTCCAGCGGCAATCTGCTGGTTCACCCGTCCGGCAAGATCGCGAAACGCACGTGTTGCAGGCTCAGCCGGAACCAGCCCAAACCCCAACTCATTACTGACGATGACCACTCTAGCCGTTGCAGTCCGCATCCGTTGCACCAGCGTTCCAGCTCGGGTGAGAATGACTGATTCGTTGAGGCCGGCTCCAACCAAATTACTCAACCACAATGTGACGCAATCAAAGAGAATCGTCTGGTACCGAGGACCCTGTTTGGCAAACCATGCCTCCACCTCGAGCGGCGCTTCAACGGTCTCCCAATCCGCCGAGCGTGTGGCCTGGTGTCGAGCGATGCGTGCCGCCATTTCACCATCCAACCCTTGCCCCGTTGCAACGAATGCGCGTGGCCCTCGGGATCCGGCTAACTTGAGTGCGGCCTCACTTTTCCCAGACGACGCCCCGCCAAGCACAAGAATAATACGGCCCTTGGCTCGTCGCGTCGGTCGGCGGTTACTTGGCTTTCTTGGCGACATCACGTTCCCATAAGAATTCAGGCTCGCCCTGCGTCTTGGAAACCCACCGAGCCAGCACGAACAACGCATCACTCAACCGATTGACGAACTTGATGATCGTCGAATCGACCGGCTCCGTTTTTGAGAGAGCCACACACAACCGTTCAGCGCGGCGACAAACCGTCCGAGCCTGGTGCAAAAACCCTGAAACTTTTCCGCCTCCCGGCAGGATGAATTCTTTCAGCGGCTCCAAATCTTTTTGGCACCGATCCATCAGTTTTTCTAACCGTGTGACGTCCTTCGCCGCGACCTGCGGCATATTCTTGAAGGTTTGTCCCGGTGCCGTCGCCAGAATACTACCCACATCGAATAATTTGTTCTGTACCCAGCGTAGCTCGTCTTCAAGTTGTGCAGCAGCTGAATACTCGTCCACAACATCGGTATTCATCACTCGCACCACACCGATCGACGCATTCAACTCATCGATCGTGCCGTAGGCTTCAACCCGCAGACTGTCTTTCCACACCTGTTGTCCGCCGGCCAGTCTGGTTTTCCCCGCGTCCCCTGTTTTTGTGTAGACCTTGGTGATGCGCATCCCCATCCCCTCTCTTGTCATGAATCCGATTGCCCCATGACTCGTCGTGAATTAACTGGCCAACTGGAATCCGACTCCGCCATCCGGCTGCTTCTAGATCCGGTCGGTCTTCAAACTTGGATACATAGCCGAGGCAGAGATAGGCAAGGATCGTCACCGAGTGAGGTACGCCGATCACTTGTTTGAGCTTCTGGTGATCTACAATACTGACCCAACCGACGCCGATGCCCTCGGCCCTCGCGGCTAACCAGAGATTCTGAACGGCGCAACAGGTACTGTACAAATCCGTTGCGCGCACCGTGGAGCGGCCAAGTACGGATGGCCCGCCGCGCCGCCGGCTGCACGTGATGCACAGATTGACCGGCGCTTCCTCGATACCTTCCAGCTTCAATCCTCGATACAGTGCTCTCTTGTTGCCTGTATACCGAGCGGACGCCTTGGTATTGGCGTCGATAAAGAGATCTTTCACTGCGCGCTTCGTCGCGCGATTGCGGATGACCACGAAATCCCACGGCTGCATGAATCCCACCGATCCCGCATGATGCGCCGCCGTCAGCAGCCGCATCATCACCGCATCTGGAATCGGCGTCGGCACAAAATTCCGGCGCACATCTCGCCGCTCAAATATCACGCGATAGACAGCTTCCCGCTCAGCGTCTGAAAATCGGCTCTTGGTTCTCATGATTGCCTCGCTCGATCGCCCTGGTTATGGCTAGTCACATTGAGCTGAGGCTCCAGCTCGCCTGCTGCGATTTTTCCCAAACAATGAGAACAGAGGCACTCCTTATACCTCGCCGCAATCCAATCCATGTGTGCCTCGGTAATGCCGAGCTTGCCACACCAGCACTGGTATCCGCCACACTCGAAGTCCTGCCCACAGCGCTCGCAGGTCTTCTGAACTGGTCCTCTCAAAATTCAACCCCCGGTTGCGCCTTGATGCCATTTCGGAAGGGATGCTTCACTTGCTTCATCTCCGTCACAAGATCGGCTTCTTCCAAAATCTCTGCTGGCCCCCCTCTGCCGGTGATCACCACATGCTGCATCGGCGGACGGTTGCGCAGTACCGGGAGCACGTCATCCAGCGCGACATAGCCGTGCTTCAGCGCGATATTGAACTCGTCGAGGACCACCATGGCATAGGAGGGATCGCGGAGAAACTCACAGACCTTTGCCCACGCTTGTTGAGCACATTGAGTGTCTCGCTCCCGATCCTGTGTCTCCCAGGTGTAGCCTTCACCCATTCGGAGAAATCTCATCCGATCCCCGAAGGACTTCAACGCCCGCTCTTCCGCGGTGTCGATAGCTCCTTTGATAAATTGGACCACTGCCACCTTCCAGCCATGCCCGATGCAGCGCAATATCATCCCCAGCGCCGCAGTCGTCTTTCCTTTGCCGGCGCCGGTGTAGACAATCAAGAGTCCTTTCTCCCGTTGCGCTTCCGCAATGCGCCGATCAACCGAGGCCTTGAGACGCTCCATTCTTGCTGTATGTTCGTTCTGTTCAATCATCACACACCTTTGATGTTCACAGCAGAGCCAAGCAAGATCACGGCCTTCTGTGCGTGAAAAACTCTTTGTGAGTATAGAGCGTCCCTCTGAATACCCACAACCCATCCGTGAGACTCACTGGGGCTCTAGGTTGTACCACTAAACCAGAGGTTTCTGCCTTCGTGGCTCCATGTAATTCCGTGCGCTACCGGATAACCAAGAACTTCGGCGACTCATAGTGACGAGCCTGGCAATCCCCAGACACACACCGGACAAGCTAAACAGGAATCCTGCGCCGCAGAGCCCTACAAGTATCATTCTCCGCTGCCAGTCACGTTCCAAGAAAAACGGAACATCCCAGCTATGCAGACCATGAAATAGCCATCGATATGCTCTTCCGCTAGAGTCCATGATCTCCATCAGCCGGCCTGTGCTCGTATCGATGTGAACCCAAGTCCGTGCGGGATCATTCAAGACAATTCGCAATCCGGAAAGTGGACGAGGATTATGAACCGTACTGTAATAATAGAGATCTCCTTGGGCGATTTCGCTTCGATCCAACTGTTGAGCTGACATCACCAGCTTTGCCGCTTCAGCTAGCGTATCGAGCGTAAATTTCGACGCAGGGGCCCGAACCGAGTCGGCGCTCATTACCACTTGCTGCTCGGAATCTGAGCGGAAGACATAGTAGCTCGCACCTCCGACTTTACTGAGCAGGATCTCTTTGACTGGAGCATCAAGCTGGAGATGCCGCATGGCGTCTCCTAGCGGAACGCCAATATCTTCAGGTACCAACATTCCACCCATAAAGCGTTGCCGCTGCTCCATTGTTGGCTCACTACGCGAGAACCATCGGCCGTGATCCATCGAGAGTAGGCCACTGAAAAGCCATAGACACACCACAGCTCCAATGGCCATCCCCCCCAGGTGATGCCACCGTTTGATTCCTATAAATTGGCTATGCAGACGTTGTCCTTGACCGTGAAGCCCATGCTGAATGCCTAGGACCAGCCCGGAGACAGCCGTGATGAGCCCAGCAGCAGCCAACCACCAAACTGTTTGATCCCACAGAGCCCAATGTCGTCGGAGCATCGGTAGATAGAGCCAGTGGATGACAGCCCCAATGGTATTCCACTGCCGTTCGAACGCCGTCGTATCCATGACTAGTTCCCCGGTTGTGGAGGACAGATACAACTCTGTTTCCTCCGCATCATGCAGCTGGACCTTCCTCAGCGGTCGATGTGGATCGAATCGCTGGTGAACCGTCCATCGGTCGTCTCGTAACATTTCAACCGTTGAATCAACACCGAACGTGTATCCATGTTGCGTAGTCTGGACTGCGTCATATTGCGTGATCTCTGATAGCAGCTCACCCTGATCTGCCCACAGACCCTTCAGCGTACCGTCTAGGAAATGGATCACGTAGACCGGTCGCCCGGAGGCCATGACTAGACGTACCCGCTCGACCGCTTGAGTCAGCCCAACCTGATTCCAGATTAACTCCAGCGGCAGACAGCAGTGATCCAACTGGAGTGGCTCCAGCGATTGAAATCGCTCTTCTTCGTTCAGGTTTGGATAGGGAACAAAGAGCAACACCGCACCTGATCCAAACCATATCGTGACGAGTAAAGCGAGGCACGTCCCAAGTACTCGATGAAGGCTTCTGAGGCCGGCCCGAATCCACATCATTATTTGCTCATCTCAGAAGCGCGCCGTGAGCATCACTTCCATCGTCCGGGGGGCGCCGAGCAACACTTGGCTGGGATAGAACGGATCGGCCCAGAGCGCATAGGTCTTGTCCGCCAGATTCCGCCCTCGGATGGTGAGCGCGAACTGCTTATACGGAATCGTGACCCAGACATCCGCCGTCGTGTAGCTATGCAGGCGCACCGCATTGGCATTGTCCGCGAAGCGTGGGCCCACATAGCGGAACGAGGCGCCTAGGTCGAACGGCATGACGAACGGTATCCGGTACTGACTCCAGAGATTCGCCACCGTCTGCGGGACGTTCGGCGGCCGATTGCCATCATGCGAGACGAGATTCCCGCCAGTCTGCTCGGCGAAGTCCTCAAACTCCGCTGATAGAAAGGTCAGGTTCCCTTGGATCCGCCATGCGTCCGTTGGGCGCACCGCCGCGCTCAGTTCGAAGCCTTTGGAGGTCTGGCGTCCCGCGTTCTCCGCCGTCGTCAAGGTGGTTTGGGTCAAGATGTTCTTCCGGAAGATATCAAAGTAGGCTACGGTCCATTCCGCCCGATTGTTCCAGAGGCTTTGCTTCAGGCCGACTTCCCACTGCGCGCCGGTGGCGAGATCGAAGTTCTCCGCCGCTCGCACGAGGAAAATGTTCGTGCCGACAGGATCCGCCGCCGTCGCATAGTGCCCATACAAGGTCAGCGTCGGGAGCAGGTCGTACACGGCACCGACGCGCCAGGTGACCGGCTGAAAGTCCCGCTCAAAACTGGCCGCCGTATTGAACACCCCGGCGTTGTTGAACAGCTTCCGGTTCAGGTCGATATGGTCGAACCGCATCCCGCCGACCAGTTTCAATGCATCGGTCACATGGAATTGGTTCTCCGCGAAGATGGCGGTCGTGGTGATGGTGGACCGCTGTTCTGCTGAGACGATCGGCCCGAAGGAGCCGGAGGGAAGCCCCAAGGGGTCCACGCTGTCTCCCCCGCTGAAAAAGCTCGGGCGATTCAGGTGCAGGTGGCTGAAATCCACGCCAACGACGAACCGATTCTTGTGGGCGAAGAGCGATTCATTGACCTGCATCTCCAGCCGGTCTCCGAGGATGTATTGATCATGCTGAACAAAGAACCGATCCCGGTCGATCAACAGGGTGCCGGGGTTGAATTGGTAGGTCTCGGCATTCTGCCAGTCCCGCCCAGCCCAATAGTAGTAGCCCTGATTGCGAATCTGGATGGTGTCGGTCGGTTGCCAGTTCGCTTTGAGTTTGGCCCAGTAGGTCGTGGAGCTCATGTTGGCATCGACAACGTTGAAGTTCTGACGGAGGATGCGCGCATCGATAGTCCGCCCATCCCGTGTCGTGACGACATCGGGAACGGCAGAGGCCCCGGCGAAGCTCCCAGGGACCAGCGGGGTACCCCAATAGGGGACGCTGCGGTCATGGCTGACGTCGAACGACAGTTCGAAATTTAAACGTGAGGTCGCGTCATAGAGCAGGGCGCTGGTCATGTTCCAATAGGTGTAGGGCGTGCGTTGGACGCCGCTGAAACTGTCCGACGTCTGATAGCTCAGATCGACGCGATAGTGCAGGTTATCCCAGCGGAGAGGGCCGCCACTGCCAGCTGACGCACGCAGCGTATTGAACGTCCCATATGACAACAGCGCATCCACGGTGACGTGATCACTCCGCACCGGCCGCTTGGTGACGAAGTTGATCGCCCCGCCGAGCGCGCCTTCGCCATAGAGGACTGAGGCGGGGCCCTTGAGGATTTCGATGCGCTCCAGATTCCAGGTGTCCCGAGGCCGAGAGGTCATGGAGGCGGGGCCGATCATCAGCCCGTCGTAGAGCAACCGGAGTTGATTGTGGGTGAAGCCGCGCATGGAGAAGTTCGCCGGGTTGCCCGGGGAATCCCCCACGGTCACGCCGGTGGCTCCTTCCACTGCTTCGGAGATGGTGCGTAACCCCCGCTCGTGCAAGAGCGTCTGATCCACGATTTCCACGCTGGCGGGAATCTCTCGCATCGAGAGACCCAGCCGACTCGCCGAGGGATTCGGCTGGTCCAGATGCAGGGTGCCCGTGCCTCGAGGTTTAATCGACGATCCGATCACGGTCACTTGCGGAACTTGTACTTCTTCATGACTCTGACTTTCACGATCTTGAGCACTGACGGCAGAAGGCACAACACACGACACAATTGCGAGTGCGTAAATAAAGCCACGACACATGGGCATTCCCCTTTTGTTCTCGAAAGGTTGGTCTGAATGTTCCCGTACCCAGGTCTCCTGACTTTCGGATCGCTCTACGCTCTGCGCCTTCCCATCCGTGCGGACAGTGGCTGCGTGCAGAGTTCGTCCCCGATTACAGTTGCGGACCAGTGGCGGACTTTCACCGCGCTTCCCTTGGGGTACATGGGCGCTATCACTTCATGGGGTTAGAAATGTTCTGTGATGTCAGACCTCCCTTCGGTTCCGCCACCAGGCACTTTGCCTTCACCAGTGCGGTTATAAATGCCAGCAACACCGCGCCTAGCACCATCATCGTGAGACCCAGATCGCTGATCGGCAACGCAAACGATGTCGGCTGGAGCAGCTTGATGATCCCGACGACGTAGGCCAACCCCACAACGGTCAGCGTCATCATGCGATTGCCCTGGATGGCCATCGTAGTGGCGGCCAGATACATCCGCCTGACGATCAGTCCATTGATCGAGTCCGTGACGACCATTCCCAGGCTGAAGGCCACTCCGATCAGCAGTGCGCCGAACAGGCCATAGCCCATCGTGCCAGCAAGAGCCCAGGCCGACATTTGGCTGGCAGTCTCAAACCCCAGACCGAACAAGGCACCAATCGGCACCGCGCTCATCGGATGTGTGATATTGAGGAATCGCCTGGGCAACAAATGGCCGATGACGCCGTGGCTCAGCGCCGCTGATCCAGTCGGCAGCGTGACCAGTCGCGCCACATTCAACGACCCAATAAGAAATAAGAGGCCGGCCGACAAGACTCCGCTGACGTGCAACACAGAGGTACTAAAAGATTGCAGATAGTCGGCCGCCAGCGCGATCGCTGTCGCAATCAATAACACTGACAACGCATGCCCAAACGCGAACCATGTGCCTACCCACCGGCTCATCCGCGGATGTCGATCCACCGACGCCCTCGTCATGCCGTCGATGGCGGTGAGGTGGTCTGGATCAGCCCCATGGCTTAACCCCAATGCGCAGGCGAGACCGAGTAAGGGCCAGAGAGTACCGTCAGCTGGATACATAGGACTCGTTGGCAATTGTCCATCTCAAAGGAAAGTCATGCTGCATGGTTCACATGGGAGAAACTGGAGAGAGGCCCGTGAGACGCCTGAGCATTTCGCAATCGAGATGCTCACGCACCGCGGCTTCTAGCCGGTCATACTCAGCCTGCTTCGTGGGGATGCGCGGAATCGTGGTACCTGTGGGGAGACCTTTACGGGTACGCAGAAACGAAAGAGTCCGGTCCCTGATCACCTCATTCTCAAACAGGCCGTGCAACATGGTGCCCACCACCATCCCGTCGTCGCTGAGGGCTCCATCCCCGCGCCGCTCCACACGGCCATTTCGCAACCGTATGTCAAACATGCTCGTCCGTTCGTTCCTCAGCTCCACCATGCCCATATGGATTTCATATCCCTGAATCTCTTCTTCGACCACCGTTCCATTGGTGAGAAACGAGGGCTGTGCCACGTGAGCACGAACTTGTGCCGTCACCTTTTCGCGTTCGAAGTGCGTCCGCAGGGCCAGCAGCCCCAACCCACGTACGTGGGCTTCCATCGATTCGACCCTATGAGGATCACTGATGCTCTCCCCAAGCATTTGACACCCGCCGCAAATCCCAACGATCGGTTTCCCTTCACGAGCGCGGGCCTCGATCGCGTTCGCGATACCAGATGTGCGAAGCCACGAAAGATCAGACGCAGTATTCTTTGACCCTGGCAGGATCACCAGATCTGCCTCTTGTATCGTGTCGGGCTGCTCGACGAATCGAACAACGACGCCTGGCTCGTGTTCCAGAGCTTCAACATCGTCGTAGTTGGAAATGCGTGGCAACCGCACCACCACGATATCGAGTTCCTTCCGCGATGGTTTGGGACGAGCCATGCGGTCTTCAAGTGAGACGGAATCTTCATCAGCAATACGAAGGTCTTGAATAAACGGCAGGACGCCCAACACGGGTTTGCCAGTGCGTGCGGTGAGAAAATCGAGCCCCGGCGCAAGCAGCGCCTGATCTCCGCGGAACTTATTGACGACAAACGCCGCAATTCTGGCTCGTTCATCTGGATCGAGCAGTTCCATTGTTCCGACAAATGCCGCAAATACCCCGCCGCGATCGATATCCCCCACGAGCAGCACTGGCGCATCCGCCAACTTGGCCACGTGCATATTCACGATGTCGCGAGACTTCAAATTGATCTCGGCGGGACTCCCTGCCCCTTCGATCACGACCAGGTCATAGTCGGTGCGGAGTCGCGTGAGTGAATCTGCGATCACGTCTGACAGACGGGGCTTGTACTCGTGATACTCGGTGGCTGTCATGCTGCCGATCAATTTGCCGAGCACCACCACCTGGCTTCGCCGATCACCTTCTGGCTTCAGAAGGATCGGATTCATATCGACAGTGGCCACGATCCCTGAGGCCTCGGCCTGTACGGCTTGCGCCCGACCGATCTCCAGACCGTCGGCTGTGACCGCTGAGTTGAGCGCCATGTTCTGCGACTTGAATGGAGCGACCCTGAGCCCCTCACGGCGGAAGAATCGACAGAGGGCTGTGACCAGGAGACTTTTCCCAGCCGAAGAGGTGGTCCCCTGAACCATGATCGTGGGTGCAAGACCTTTCACCGAACTCTCCTCGCATGCGTGGCACACGCGTGCACGAACCCCTGAACCAGGAGAGGATTTGAAGCCCAATGGGCATGGATATAGGAACCCAGCGTATTGCCACGGCGATAGCCCTCCCCAAAGGGCTCCCCGCCACGTCGACGACACACGTTGTAGGTGCGCTCGACGTCCGGCGAAAGGTGAAAGTCTGAATAGCGAAATTGATGGCCGCGAAATCGCAGACCTGCTGGACCAAGCAGCGTGTTCTCCTTCGTCTCGACCTCGACATATCCCAGCGCCTGCAGGCGATCTTTCATCTCTGCTTCACCAGGAATGAGCCCCACCATCGGATACAGCGTGCGATCGAGCGTTCGAATGCCGCTGGATAAATACATGAGACCGCCACATTCGCCATAGATAGGTCCTTGCATCTCCGCAAACGATGCCACGTCTGTGCGCATGCTCTGGTTCCGAGACAGACGTTCGGCATGGATTTCCGGGTACCCGCCCCCGAAATAGAGACCATCCACATTGGGCACATGCGCGTCATGAATAGGAGAGAATCGAACAAGCTCCGCGCCAAGACTCTCAAGACGGCGGAGGTTATCGTCGTAATAGAAGTGAAAGGCTTCGTCAAAGGCGAGGCCAATTCGGCACCGTGCTCCTTCCGTAACAATTCGTTCCATCGTTTGAATTTCTGGGAGAGCCGGCGCGGCATGAGCCAGTGCTATGATGGAATCGATATCGCACCACTCGGTCACCCGATCGCCCCAGGCGACGAAGACATCTTCCGACACCGTTGCTCGATCGGCGCTATGCAGCCCCAGATGCCGATCTGCAAAAGCCAAGGAGGATTCCTTGGGAAGCCCACCCATAACGGGAGGCGAACCCTCCGTCGCTTTGCGGAGTAAATCCAGATGTCCACGGCTGCCAACTCGATTGCAGATCAGTCCCGCAACCTGAAGATCTCCATCAAAAGTTGAAAACCCTCGGGCCAATGCCGCAACACTGCGGGCCATACCTCCTGTGTCGCAGACAAGCAGCACCGGTGCCTGGAGCCACTTCGCGATCTCAGCGGTTGACCCTTCGTCGCTCGTCGGTGATGCGCCATCAAAGAGACCCATCACCCCTTCGAGGAGTGCGATATCAGCCCCGTGCGTTGCGCGTGTGAACGTCGAGAGAACCGCATCACGCCCCATCATCCATCCATCAAGATTGTGACATGGCGCATCGGCTGCACGAACGTGATAGGTCGGGTCGAGGTAGTCCGGACCACATTTGAAGACAGCCACGCGCAGTCCCCTTGCACGCAATGCCCGAGCAAGACCAACCATGACTGTCGTCTTGCCAACATTACTAGACGTTCCCGCAATAACAAGTCGTGGGATCTTCAGCATTCCATGTCCTGATGAGTCGAGAACAGACCTACCAATGGATCTCACATTCAATTCGGGCTTGACGAAGGAACATCGTCGCAGTGCGAAGACCCAGGAACATCATGATTCGTCACAATCTCCTCACCATCGACACAACAAGAGATACTAATGATGCCACGCTGTCTTCCTCAGCCCGCACCACAGACTGAGCCCCACATTGACGCGCCGCGGCTTCGGTCTGTGGCCCTATCGCCGCCATCGCCACCCCTCGCAAAGCCTGACCGAAATCACCTGACAGGACAGTGCGAGCCGCAGAGGAGCTGGGCAGCACCACGAGATCGATCGGCGGCAACGATGCAGTGGGCATCCGGTGAACATAACGGTAGACAGCCATCGTTTCGACTGCTGCACCGATCTTCATGAGTTCGTGCTGCAAGTTCGGCCGACCGCCTTCTGCCGTCACCAAAAGGAATTGTCCCTTCTGAAAAAACATCCCATGCTCGACGAGCGCCTCTTGACAGGCACCACGCACAGCACGCGTGACAGGAATGCCATGTCGGGACAGGGCCTGCGTAGCCGCCATTCCCACTGCGATCACCGGCACGTTGAATGTGGGTGCGTGCGAGACCACCGTGTCGACACCGGTGGCACATCCAAAGACAATGCCGTTGAATTCCTGAAGACGCGCAAGGGTCGCTTCGATGGGAGCGCGTCCCTCGAAGGGTGTCACCTCGACCTCGGGCATTTCCAATACCTCGGCTCCGAGCATACGAAGGTCTGCGGCCAGTGGAGACCGGCCTGGACGCGCACGCGCAACCAGCAGCCGCCGACCAGCCAACGGACTTCGTTCAAACCAAGCGATCCGCTCGCGCAGCGCGACCACCTCACCCACGACGACGAGCGCGGGAATCGTCAGGTCGACATGTTGTGTCTTGTCCGCGAGAGACGACAACGTACCAACAATGACCTGTTGATGTGGCGTGGTGGCCGACGCGATATAGGCTGCAGGTGTGTCGGCGGAGCGGCCTGCTTGAATCAGACGCTGAAGACTTGCGGATAGCTTTCTCGCTGCCATAAACAAGACCAACGTACCTCTGCCAGAGGCAGCCTTGGACCAGTCGGTGAAACTGTCCCGATTGCCTTCGACATCATGGCCACTCATGAAGGTCACATCGGAGGCATGGAGTCGATGCGTCAACGGGATACCGGCATAGGCCGCTGCACCGAGCGCGGCTGACACACCAGGGACGATCGTACAGGGGATGCCGGCTTCTGCCAGTTCCTCTGCCTCTTCCCCACCTCTTCCAAAAATGAATGGATCGCCTGCCTTCAAGCGCACCACCGTACGCCCTGCTTTGGCGCGAGCCAGTACCTCAGGATGGAGTCGATAGGAGGTCACTCCCGTACCATGGCGTCGTCCAACCGGTAGTAACTCTGTTTCTGGTCTAACCAGTGAAAGGATGGCCGGAGAGACCAGTTTGTCGTAGGCCACCACGTCAGCAGCGCGCAGCAATTCGAGAGCTCGGACTGTGAGCAGCCCAGGATCGCCTGGTCCTGCCCCGACCAGATAGACCATGCCTTTTCGGATTGTTGGCTCAGTCGACACGCGGATTTCCTGGTTTCTTCGCGGCAGGTTCACCCTTCCTGAACCGGTGGGTAAACTCCGGATCGTACAACCGCGAATTCGTGAACTCGGTTGCCGTCAGCACACGCCCCACCAACACCATCGAAGTCGAGTTGAGCTTGGCCGCCTTGGCCTTGTCGGCGATATCCGCCAGAGTCCCGGTCACGATCACCTGATCGGGCCAGGAGGCTTTATGGACGATGGCCACAGGACAATCGGCTCCATAGGACGGAGTCAGATCACGGACAACATCCTTGAGCAGGGTGATGCTCAGGAACAAGGCCAAGGTCGCGTGATGCTTTGCGAGGTCTTCCAGTTTTTCCCCAGCTGGCATTGAAGTCCGTCCCTCTGCCCTGGTCAGGATCACTGTCTGAGATAATTCTGGGAGGGTCAGTTCACGGCCCAACGCTGCCGCTGCCGCAGTGAAGGACGAGACACCGGGAACAATCTCATAGCCAATCCCCAGCTCCATCAGCCGGCGCATCTGTTCCGCGGTGGACCCAAAGATCATCGGATCGCCGGTATGGACTCGCGCCACATCCTGGTCCGCATCGCGGGCTGCCACGATCACCTCGACAATCTGTTCGAGCGTCATCCCTGATGAGTCCATCACCGTGGCGTCGGGCCTGGCATGGGCAATGATTTCTTTGGGGACTAGCGAGCCTGTGTAGAGCACCACGGGACAGGAGGCGATCAACTCCGCTCCGCGCAGCGTGAGGAGTTTTGGATCACCCGGACCTGCCCCGATAATATAGACACGCATCAGGACTCCTTTACGTACACTTCAACACGGTCTCTCGCACAATGTGCCAAATCTCTGCCGGGATCTCTCCCAGCCACTGCGCATCGATTGTGCCACCCGATACAGCGCGATCCTCCTGTTTGGGGTCGGTCACTAGCCGCCAGAGACGATCGCTCACTGAGCCATTCCGCTGAATCACGAAGCGATCGACCAGTAATCGAGCCAGGCCTTCTCCCTCGACAGTCATCGTCAGGTACGGGTGTGGTATCTGAACCAGGCGAAGAGGCGAGAGTCTAATAAAGGGCCGCTCCATAGCGTTAATCACGCCAGGACACTCGAACCCCACCGCAACGAAATCACACGGCTCCTTGGGATTGCCCACCAGAAAGAACTGTCCTCCAGTCTCAGCTAAGATGGCTCCGGCTAACCGCCCAACCAGCGCCATCAGTCCATCTCCGAGACAGGAGGCACAACCAGTGAGAACCCCGGCCTTTGACCGGGGAGGACTGCCCCGTCGAAACGGTACTTATTGGTATAGCCGCGCGGCGTGACCATGTAGCCTTCGAACATGAAGGTATTGCTCGACCCGATGATGACAGTAGTCAACATCCCGATCTCGTAATCTAGAAAGGTATCCAGATTGGTCAGAACGACCTGTTCCATATCGCGATACGCGCTCTTCACGAGGGCTACCGGCGTGTTTCCCTCGCGGTGACGCCGAATAATCGCCTGAGCATCCACAATCTGTCTCGTGCGCCGACCGCTGGCCGGGTTATAGAGACCAATCACAAAATCCGCACTGGCCGCCGCCTCGATCCGCTTCTCAATGACAGACCAGGGGGTCAGCAGATCCGACAGCGAGATCGAACAGGAATCGTGGACCAACGGCGCACCGACCAGGGACGCGCAAGAGTTGAGCGCAGTCATCCCTGGAACGAGCCGCAACTCCGGCGAGTCACCCTTTTTCCAGCCCATTTCTTTTAGAACCTGAAAGACCAAACCCGCCATCCCATAGACCCCCGCGTCCCCGGAGGAGATTAACGACACCGTTGCACCGTCTCTTGCCCGTTCAATGGCGGCCCGTGCACGACCGATTTCCTCTGTCATTCCGGTCTTGACGATCTCTTTTCCTTCAAGAAGATGACGGACGAGCTTGATATAGGTGGTATAGCCGACCACGAGCTGTGACTCGGCGATGGCTTTCAAGGCGGCAGGAGTCGCATGGTCTTGCGCACCTGGCCCGATGCCTACCACGTAGAGAATTCCTTTTGAATCGTTCATAGGCTCACCACCTCCACCTGCCGTTTTGTGAAGGCCCGCCGCGCCACAGCCAGAGTCATTGATCGTCCCGCTCCTGGTTCCGTATAAATCTGTTTGGGCACGAGGAGCTCATCCGCCCCTGCCGCAAGCAATGCAGCCGGCTCCGACACTCCGCGCGAACCGACATGCTGTTTCACCTTGTCGGATGGATTTTGAATGCCCGGCACCACGTCCAGTTGCTCCGGCGAATAGGTGCGCAAAGGCCAGCCATATTTCTCGCTCAAGACCAGCAAGGCAACCTCGTCCTTCTTCATATCGATGGTCGCCAGTTCCTTGACCGACTTGGGGGAAAGGCCCTGCTTCGCCAAAATAGCCAGGACTCCCCGATCTACCAAATCGGGAGCCGTGCCCCTGTCACAACCGATCCCGAGCACGAGACTCTTCGGATGATAGATGACAGCGTTCTTCCAATGGGCCGGATGAGACTCACTGATTTCTCGATCCGTGGCAATTAAGAGGATCTCGAACCCCTGCGGGTCCACGCCCTCCAACGATGTCGCGTACTGAACCCCTTCCGGCAAGGGCTTCCCAGCAGGCCACCAATCCGGCTCTCCCGTCTCTTGCACAAACAGCACCTTGGTCGCATTCACCACCGCAGCACAACCTCTCGTCACATTGCGATCCATGTCATCGAGCGTCCAGCCCAGATCGCGTCCTAGGATATCCACGGTCAGGGTCCCGATCGCATCAGACGCAGTCGTCACAATCGACTGCGCGCCTAACGCGACCGCAATCCGATCAGTGAAGCTATTCCCGCGGCCCACGTGACCGGAGAGCACACAGATTGAGAACCGGGCCGCATCATCGATACAGACCACCGCTGGATCAACCTTCTTACTCTTCAAAAGAGGCGCAATCATGCGAATGACCGCTCCAATACTAATGATAAAAATATGACACTCGTAGGTCGTAAACGTCTCGAGTAAGGTTGGGCCCATCGGAAGCGGCAAGCGTCGCGCACCGGCCGGTGCCGAGGCGATCAGCTTCTCCGACACGAAGAGGTCCGCGTCGGACAACTGCGGCACTAAACGGGAGGCAATTGCGATCCCATGCTTCGTGATGGCATAAACGGCAAATGGTTTATGCTCAACGATCATGCCCCTGTCTCTCTCATGGCCAATCTTGAGGTCGCAGGCACGAGGCCTGCCAACAGACCATTCCGTTCCTTACGCGACACGATAATCATTGCGAAACAATCGCCCCGCTCGGTCTGGATCGTGCGAATATCCCGCACAATCCGTTCCTCAGCCATGGTGGCTTTCGACACGTAGACCGCTCGGTCGACGAGCCCCTGCTGCTCCAGTGCCTGGACCACCTTGGGAATCTCGGTGCCCATCTTCATCAAGACGACTGTGTCGAACATCTCCAGAACCTGGCTCAGATCTTCTACTCCATAACTAGCAGGCAAAATGGCGATTCGCTCCTGTCCGTCCGCCAGGGGAATGCCGGTCACAGAAGGCACAGCCATGATCGAGGAGACGCCTGGGACGACTTCGATACGGATCCCAGGCCAGCGCAGTGGGGCTTCTCGACGTAGATAGATGAACGTACTAAAGAGCGAGGGATCCCCTTCTGTTGCAAACGCCACCGACAAACCCCTCTCCAGGCGTTCCCCGATGGCGGTAAAGGCGACATCCCACGCCGGTCGAAGGCGCTCAGGATCCTTGTTCATCGGAAACGTCAAAAAGATGCGTTCTTGTCTTGGAACTTCACCCAACGTCGGCTTGAGAATCTTCCAGGCCATCGACTCTCCGTAATCGGAGCTGCGAGGGAGCGCGAGGACCTGCGCCTGTTTCAACACGTTCAGCGCGCGCAGCGTAATCAGGTCCGGTGCGCCTGGACCGACGCCGACTCCATATAACGTTCCATAATTCATGAGGCCACTCCTGCCTGGCTGGGTTTCTCGACTGCAAAAATTTGAATAGGATTCAGAGATTCGTACCGCAAATAATGGGCCAATGGTTCAGCACGCGACACTTGGAGCAAGGTGACATCCGGCACCAATCCCCGCTTGCGAAATGTTTGATACGTCTCCGCGACATTCTCCAAGGTAATGGCATTGACGACGAGACGTCCGCCTGGTTGCAGGCACTCCATGACGACATCAATGATCTCCTCCATACTCCCTTTGCTGCCGCCGATGAAGACCGCATCTGGTGCCTCCAGACCGGTCAGCGCCTCCGGTGCTCGACCGGCGATGACCCGCACATTGTCGACCGCATGGGTCAAGAGATTCTCGCGGCAGATCTGGACACCTTCAGGATCGACCTCGATCGCATAGACCACCCCCTTGGGTGCGAGCAAAGCCGCCTCAATTGCCACAGAACCAGAACCGGCCCCGATGTCCCAGACCACACTGTCCGGCCTGATCCCCATCGCAGCCAACGACAAGAGCCGCACTTCGCGTTTTGTAATGAGACCTTTCTTCGGCATCCGCTTCGCGAACTGATCTTCGTGAAGAAACGGAATAGTACAGGGCATTCGCCAAGACGAATCGGAACGGACAAGTACGAGCACGTTGAGTGGTCCGATGTCCTGGCAGAGGGCCAGATCTTTCACGTCGAATCGCCGCACCCGTTCATCTGGCCCACCAAGACTTTCACAGACCCACGCCTCCCAGGCCGTCTCTCCATGCTCGACCATGCGCTGGGCTAAGACCGATGGGGAGTTCTTGTCATCGGTGAAGATCGCCACCTTGGTTTGCCTCTTGAGCTTGGTGAGAAATCCCTCGGATGAGCGGCCATGCAAGGAGACAAACGCGGCGTCATCCCACTTCAAGCCGGCTCGAGCAAAGGCCCATTGCATCGAACTGGGCTGAGGCAGCACCTCGACATGCTCGGCGCCCAGCCGTGCGATCACCAGACTGCCGATGCCAAAAAATAAGGGATCGCCGGACGCCACCACACAGACATTCCGCTCCTCTGCCAGTTCCGCCACCCGATCGAGCACCGACGACACACCACCCTTGAAGACGATCCTCTCGCCCTGAAATTGCGGAAAGAACTCAAGATGGCGATCGCCACCTACGAGTACCCCCGCCTTCATCACCGCGTTCACTGCACGGCTCGTCAGACTCGCACAGCCGTCATCCCCAATCCCGACCAAGGTAATGGCGCGCCGAAGACTCATGCCTGTGCCTTTGCCGAGAGGAGTAGCAACGCATGAATGATCGCGACCGCAATAGGACTGCCCCCCTTGCGGCCACGGGCCACGATAGAGGGAGTCGAGAGTTCCAATGTGACCTCTTTCGACTCAGCCGCCGACACGAATCCAACTGGGACGCCAATGATGAGAGCCGGCTTCGCTCTCTCCTCGCGAATCAAGCGAGCCACCTCCAGCAATGCGGTCGGGGCATTGCCGATGGCCACCACTGCGCCATCGAGGACATTCAGGCGATGCGCTTTTTTCATGGCTTCAATCGCGCGTGTCGAATTATTGGCCTTAGCCGTGAGGATGACATCGTCGTCCGAAATGAACGAATGAACCTTGCACCCGTAAGAAGAGAGTCGCTCCTCGTTCAGACCGGCAGAAATCATCTTCACATCGACCAGAAGCGGACAGCCTCCTGTAAGTGCCATCACACCGGCTCGCACTGCCTCAGGGTGGAACCGCATGAGCGTCTTAAACTCGAAGTCCGCCGTGGCATGAATCACTCGGCGCACCACTTCCCATTCGCCCGAGCTGAACTCGTGCGGACCTGCCTCCTGGTCGATGATGGCGAAGCTTCCATCCTCAATGCTCCGTCCGAGTGCCGTCATCTGTCTCATATCATTCATGTGTGACCCTCCGTGTAACGACCGAGCAAGGCCCCGCCGAAGTCGACAAGACTGGCCTCCACAATCAACCGTTCACCGGCATGGCGCTGACACTGTTCAGCCACTTTTTTGCAAATCAGCGACGTGATGCCGACGAGACCAGCCTCACGGCACAATTCCAATACATGCCGGGCGGTATTGGCCTGACGGATGGCCGCCACTAATTCGTCAGGCGCGGAGAGCTCGGCTGCCAGCGACGCCAGAAACTCCATATCCACTTCCGATCCGGCGGCATGCGTCTGCATCTTGCCATTGGCCATCTTTGAGAGTTTCCCCATCATCCCGACGATGATGGCTCTCGTCACCCCTCGCTTCGCACACTGCTTCACGCCGACACCGATGAAGTCGCCGACCTGAATGAAGGCCTGCTCTGGCAATTGCGGATAGAGGGCCATCGCATATTGTTCTGACTTGCCGCCGGTCGTGAGTGCCAGTTCGCACAAACCCCCAACCGCTGCGACATCGATCTCCTGCATCACGCTCGCTTTGAAGGCCGCCGTGGAATAGGGCCTCACGATGCCAGTCGTGCCGAGGATAGAGATACCGCCCAAGAGTCCAAGACGGGCGTTGGTCGTCTTCTTCGCCATCTCCTCGCCATCCGGCACTGTGATCGTGACGACGGCGCCGGCATAGGGACTCCCGACGAGTTCTTCTTCGACCATCTCTGTAATGTTTCGACTTGGGACTGGGTTGATCGCAGGCCCATCAATCTTCAGTCCCAGCCCGGCTTTGGTGACTCTGGCCACACCAGAGCCTCCTCTGATCTCGATACCGGGATTGGTACGGACCTCGACCTCTGCAATCAGTTCGGCACCATGTGTACAATCGGGATCGTCGCCAGCATCCTTCATGACGCTGCAGATTGCGCGCTCGTTCACGCGCTCGCAGCGTGCAAGCGGGAAGGTGACACGCGACCGATTCGGCAATGTCGTTTCAATCTCAGCCAACACGACACCCTTCACGAGACAACGAGTGGCGGCCTTGGCGGCCGCAGCCGCGCAGGCGCCTGTGGTAAACCCAGTGCGCAGGCCCTTTCGATTTTTTGGCGGTGCGCTCTTGTCCATCGGTCATGTCCCCGCACACTCCGCCAGAGATCCAAATCGTTCACAGATCTGTGTTGCACGGTCAGGGCTATAGTTCTCAGTTCGCGCCTGGTTCGTGCCTCTAAACGTCACACGGCAGAACAGAGCTCCACCTGGTCCTACCAGCTCAAGCGCCGCATTGGCCTCGTCTTCGTGCCGGTAAATCAGCTTGCTCCCCTCTTCGATCTTGAGATGTACATGGGTCTTCCCTTCTTCGCCAAGCGTGACCCACTCGGCCCCCTGCCGCAGAGTGACGAGACCATGGACTTCGGCAATCGCGCCAGACGAACGAACAATGACGCTCGTATCCCCGTATGCAAGCGCTGCTTCCAGTGCTGAGAGAATCTGCTCCCTTCCGGTCATGTGGATTTCTTCGGCATATTGAAAAACGATTCGACCTGGTCCTTTTCCACAGCTACTCCGGCAATGACCAGATCCTCGAACAACATCTGGTTCACAGCGCCATCGCCCGCCAGAAAGGCCTGCACAGGATTGCCGTGCAAGAGAACCCGGCGCAGAATGGCTCGGGCATGAGGAACCCGTTCCGGATGGCCGACGGTGGGAATGATTTCAATGCTCACCTCGCCGCAGGCTGAGGAAACCTGCTTCCTCACAAAGTCATCCGGAAGAAAATACTCCGCCGAGTCGCGTAGCCAGATGAGTACGGTTTGAGAAAGTAGCGGCGCAAAGCGAGCGGCACGCACAAGCCCCAGTGCGGCGGTAATCCCTGTATCCGTTGCCAGAATCAACGTCCTCCCAGAGGCCTCCTCTCTCGGAACAAACTTCCCCCAGGGTCCACTGAACGAAATATCTGTTCCTGCTGTAAGCCCATGTACAAAGGCGGATCCCAGTCCATCGGGAATGCGTTTCACCGCAAGCTGGAAGCGACGTTGCTCCGCATCACTGGTCAGGAGCGAGTAGGCTCGCTTGACAGCCTTGCCGCTCGACAAGACCATTCGACTATCGAGGATCAGGTACTGTCCGCCGACAAATCCCAACGGTTCGGTTGCCCGCAGATCGAGCAGCAGGGTATCGGACCCCAGCCTCTTGGTGTTCATCACTTGGGCAGTCTTCGCAACAGCCATCGCCGCTACTCCGCCGGATAGATCTCGTGGACAAAATCATGCATTTCATCAAGGTCACGATAGAACTGTGTCAGGCTCCCGATCTGATGGGCCAGATCGAGATCGACCTTTTTCGTGAGGACCACGAGCGTGCGTAGGTACGGAAGCTTGGGGTCATCAGCGCGCGTTGCCGACACACGTTGCTCAAGTGCGGCAACAGCACTTTCATAATACTGTTTGAGCGATGCCAGATCTTTCGCCACACACATGGAGCGAATCGGGCCTGGCTGATCGGCCCCGGCACCGAGTTCAGCCAGTTCATGCTGCCGCTCAGCTTCGTTCTTTATCCCTAATACTTCCATCAAGCCCAGCCGAAGCCCTGCGATTTCATGACAGGCCATTGTGAATCCTCCGTTACTGCATGATGTTGTCAACCAGGCGACTGACGAGCCGATCACTGAGTAGATGCTCCTCGACCAATTCTTTCGCATCCGCCTCTTTCACACCGCGATACCACACGCCATCCGGATACACCGCGACCGTAGGGCCCTCTCCACACCGGCCCATACAGGAGGTCTTCGTCACTCGAATCTCATTCTCGCGGCCGGTTGCCTTCAACAGGCGACGTAATGTTGCAATCAACGTAATGCTTCCCGCGTCAGCGCAGTCGGCGTTTCCACAGATCAACACATGCTTACTCAGCGGCCGATGCGCATGCACATGTGGCATGGCCTGCGTATGAGTGAACCCATGTCGCAGACTCCAGAGTAGCGCCGTAAGGCCGCCCACCTGCTTCGTCACGGCGGACACCGGCACACGATATTGGCAGGTGTCACAGGGGAGCGGACGTGCTCCCTCCATTGCCTGTGAGAGACGCTCGTCCATCACACTGAACAAGTGCTCATGACTCCCAAGATGTGGCATCAGCTCGGTCTTGATCCAAGGATAACGAGCTTGAAATGAATCCACCTGCTCACGAATCTTCGCAATCAACCGTCCGCCAAAGAGCAAGTATGGAATGACCACAATCCGTTTGGGACGCGCACGCGCAATCAGCTCGACCGTCTCTTCCAACCGTGGTCTCACAATGCCGATGAAGCAGGGCAGGACCCACCCGAATTCACGCCCTTCGGCAAGGAGACGAACGACTTTACAGAAGTCACCGTTCGCATCAGGGTCGCTTGCGCCACGGCCCACAACCACAACCGCAGTGTTCGCAGCCTCAGCGGCACCTTCCAGTGCCGTTCGTGCACGTAGGAAGGCCAGGTCGATAAGATTGGGATGAACGCCCAGAGCGTTGGTGACGGTAAACCGGACAGTAGGGAAATTCTCCCGTGCCTGGGAGAGCGCAAGAGGAATATCGTTCTTGACATGTCCTGCCGCAAAAAGGAACAGGGGCAGCACAACCACGGAATCGACTCGATGAGCCAATTCACGAAGAGCGGTGGCTAACGACGGACTGGCCAGCTCCACATAGCCGTGCACCACGTGAAGATCGGGATGAGTCGCACGATAGGTCGCGACGACCGATTCGAACTCCCCATTTGCACTGGGATCGCGGCTTCCGTGTCCGACAATGAGCAATCCCGTACTCATGCCGGTCCTCTCGAGTTATGTGATGTGAAGAGGACACTATCGCTGGAATCAGTCGCCCGCTGATCCCATAACGCCGAGGGCATAAAAAAACCTCCGTTCCCATGCGTGGAACAAGAGGTCACGTGCCAAATTAGGCAGGAGAGCTCCTCCGTTACCACGCGGAGAAACAGTTATGTAGCACCTCGGATAGGTCTCCTGGCTCATGGGTTCAGAAGGTTGGACCTTCACCGCGTCCCCTGGCCTTCCCCAACGAGTTCGTTGAGTGGCGTACATCGGGGTCGCTTCCCACTTACAGTGGCGGGACCGCGCCGGTTTTTCACCGGACTTCCCTGTTATGCCCTTTCGGGCATCCGAGAGGCTATTCAGTTACGTTATGCGCTACATACCGTAGCGTACCTACTCTGTCAATCTCTAAATTAACGCCACAGAAGACAACCTCTACTTCTACCATCGAAAGAAATCGGCGTTGTTCTCAAGAACCTAGCGTGTTGAAATACGTATAGTCTCACTAAGATGGAGCACGATCATCTTTCATGTAACTCTAGAGCGGCAGATCATAATTGATCCGTACTCCTCCGAACATTGAACGGATCGGAGTACCGAAGAATAATATCTCTTCGTACTTTTCATTGAATATGTTGTCCAAACGGAGATAGGCTTGTATAGACTTCGTCACGTCATAGCTCGCCGACAGATTCCACACGACAAATGGGGAAGTCGCAAAACTATTTCCTATGTTACCGAATCGTTCGCCAACATAGCGTCCTTCCAGATTGGCCCGTAGACTGTCGATAGGCTGATAACTGATGACGGTCGAAATCTGGTGGAGTGGCCACCTCGGAAGGCGGGCGTCAGGACCATTGACGAAATCCCGCGTGGCTGCATACGTATAATTGATCTGCAGATCCAGGTTCTTCACCCATGGCCCGTCGCGGTACAGTTTCAGCTTGGTGCTGACCTCCACGCCGTCCGCTCGAGCCAAGCCGACATTCTTCGCACAGAACCCAAACGATCCGGGTTCCGTACAGACAGCAGGATCGAAGGCTGACACAATCAGATTGCGGGAGCGGGTCCAAAAGTACCCGACACTAATGGTGCCTCGATCACCCGGCAACGTCTGTTCAATCGCAGCGTCCAAGGCTTGGCTTTTCTCTGGCTGAAGATTCGGATTGCCAAATCCTGGGAAAAACAGTTCATTGATCGTCGGAGCTCGAAATCCCGTCGCATAGCTACCTCGTAGCTTCGTACCAGTTTCCCGATGGAGATACCCTCCTGTGACGCGGTAGGTCGTGGCGCTTCCAAATGCGTTGTACTCATCCTGACGAATACCTGCCGTTCCGAAGACGCGATCCCAGAGATTCAACTGCGCCTCTCCAAACCCCGCATGGCTACTGACGGATTTATTCTCAAAGGCTGTCGTGCTTGTAAGAAGATCGCGATTATCGCCCCGCTGTTCTCGAAACTGATACCCTGCTGTTAAGGATAAGGGTTTGCCAACTTGGAAGTTATGCTGCCATTCAACCCGATTACTGGTGGTTCCAATTTGAGAGCTGAACGGGAACCCGATCGCTCCCGTGGTTCCAGTCACAAGGTTACGCTCCACTACGCCGCCATGACTAACAAGATTCTCAGTCGCCCGTGACAGGGTCAGTTTTTGTGACCACCAGGCAGTAATCGGTTGGGCATAGTTTCCCGCGTAGATATATTGGGTACTTTTTGATCCGGCACCAAACACATCAGCCGGATCTGACGCGAAGGTGGTCGGATTAAACGAAAACCCGTCGAAATTCACGATGCCTTCCAACCATCGAAAACTAAACTCCAGTCGACCATCCCTAGGAAGATCAGCTCCAACTCGAAGCGCCCCTTGCCAGTTATGATATCCATCGCGCTCAGCCGCACCACGTCGATAGTTGATGGCTGAAAAGCCGGTTGTATCTAAACGCGTAATCGATCCTGAAAAATCAATGGGACCTTTCTTACCAGAGAGACTGCCTCCTTCTCGAAATGTGTTAAACGATCCATACTCGGCAAAACCGGAGATGTTGGGTTTCTCTCGTCCACGTTTCGTCGTGATATTGATCACACCGCCCATGGCATCCGACCCCCAGAGCATACTCTGGCTCCCACGCAAGATTTCGATCCGTTCGATATTGTCCGACGTCAAGTGGGCAAAGTCGTAACTCCCTTCCGTACCACTATTGACGATCGCACCATCAATCAAGACAAGCGTCTGCTGTGGCGTTCCTCCACGCATTCGTACGCCGACTGATGTGCCAAGCCCACCAGTTTGCAAGACGGACAGGCCCTGTGCCCATCGAAGCGCTTCTGCAACGGTTCGTATTTTTCGCTGCTGCAGGTCTTCACCGGTAATCACTTCCACAGCGCTGGTGACTTGCTTGGCGGGGATTTCGGTCTTGGTTGCACTGATGACGACATCCGGAGCGTGGAGCTCCGGTTGGTCGGCCATCGCAACTTCTTGAGCCGATGTGGGATAGACCCATGCGAAGGTCCATAGAACAAGGACACACACATACAACACACGAGAAACAAAAAACCGCGACATGAAAACCTCCCTTTGACTCGAAGGGTGTCTATCGTTCCGGCAGCTGGGTCTCCTGACTTGCGGATCACAGCTTCTCTGCGCCTTCCCATGTGCCGTGGCACACAGTGGCATCCGGCAGAGTCACTCCCCGCTTACAGTGGCGGCACCGTGATGGAGTTGCACCATCTTCCCCGTTGCTGACGGTATGACCTAACGAATCCCTCCCGAATGATTGTTCTGCACCAACTTGCTTCTGCAGGAGAGCGGTGCATACTTATCCTGCTCACATCAGATTACCTTGGCCATTCCTTTTGATGGCTCACCAACATCATAATCAGCCGGTGTGCGAATTCCGGATATAGTCGATCGAGTATCGTGAAGAGCGCGGCACCATGCGATCGAAATCCCAGTCGAACGTGAGGACCGCAGATCGCTCCGATGTATGCGTGAGTACTCGCATCCCGTCCTGCACAACTAAGCTTGGCGCCTTCCAGAAGTCCAATGTCTTTTCAGCACCGGTTCGGTTACAGACAATCAACGGGATCCCTGTTTCGTGAGTCCGTTGCTCCCATTCCCCATTTGGACCGTGTAGGCCAGGCCCCCATGATGCCGGCGAGACAAACATCTGCGCCCCTTCAAACTTCATGGCCCGAGCGATATTCGGCGTATAAACATCGGCGCAGACGAGCACCCCCACCTTGATGCCACCACATTCGATTGGCACGGCAACGTCTCCTGGACTCGACCATGACAGGGAGTCGCTGAGCACGTTGATCTTACGATGTCTGCCGATGATTTCCCCTGCTGAATCAATCACGAATACGGTGTTATAGAGCCGGGACCCATCTCGCTCGGGGCACGAAAGAAAGACAGTCCGTTTCAACGTCCTCACTAATCGACAGACTTGCTGCATCCATGGGTCCGGCTGCGGCTGTATCCAATCGGTGCCGATCAACTGTGGAAACTGTAGTCCGCAGACGGCCAGCTCCGGTGTCACGATCCACTCCGCTCCCACCGACGCCGCATGTTTGATGGCCTCAACGATCATGTAGCGGTTCTGTTCCACGGCTCCGGGAACCGTCTCAAGATGGAGCAACGCGACTTTCCTCACACTCATCTTAATTCTCACCAGACAACGGGCGACCGGGGAGCGTGATCCGAGGTAATCCGGAACTCGGATGCCGATCGACCAACACACGGCACCGGTACACGGATTCCAACACCTCCGGCTCAATGACCTCGCCTGGGCCACCAAGTCGTACAATTTGCCCATGATCCAACAACAGAATTCTGTCGCAATACTGACTCACTAGATTCAAATCATGGGAGACAAGGACGACAGTTAAGCCACCCTCATCTCTCAATCGGCGCAACACCGAGCAGATTTCAACCTGATGTTGCAGATCCAGAAACGCGGTCGGTTCGTCCAGCAGCAAGACTTTTGGAGTCTGGGCAAGTGTTCGAGCAATCACGGTCCGCTGCCGCTCGCCACCGGAAAGGTCTGTCACCGATCGATGAGCCAAGTGAACGATGTCCATCGTCATCATCGCCTGTTCCGCGATAGCCAGATCGTCTCGACTTTCCCATCCGAATCCACCAATCCACCGGTCCCGAGACTGATGGGGGAATCGACCCATCAGTACGCTTTCAGCCACAGTAAAGGGAAAGAGCATCTGTGAATCTTGTGGAACAACTCCAACGACGCAGGCGACTTCTCGTTGAGCCTTCGCCGAGAGATCCTGTCCGAATAGGGAGATATGGCCTTGCTGAGGAGTCATCAGTCGCGCCAGTACTTTCAGTAAGGAGGTTTTCCCGGATCCGTTCGGGCCAACCACACCCAGCACCTCGCCTTCTTGCACGTGAAAGGAAATGTTATCCAGAATCCATCTGCTCGCCGGTGACTCGTTCGACTGATAACGGAACCGAACAGACTGAATATCGTACGCATGAGCTTGTGCTAGGAGAGGAATTGAGTCACTGCTCATCATTCCTATGGCTCGATGTTGACTCGTCCCACTCATGCCAAGCGATCCTTTCGCCAGAGCAAGAGGTAGACAAAGAACGGCCCACCGACCAGAGCGGTGATAATACCGACAGGAATCTCCGTCGGTGCGATCAGTGTCCGCGCTACCGTATCAGCACCCATCAGGAAGGTGCCTCCAACTAGCGCTGATGCGGGAAGTAGTAGTCGATGATCGGCACCGATCACCAACCGCACGGCATGGGGAACGACCATCCCAATAAAGCCGATCATTCCGCTGACAGACACCACCGCTCCCGTCACCAATGCCGTCAGCACAAAAAGAGACCGCTTTGTCTGCTCTGTATCGATACCGAGCGTACGGGCAGACTCTTCTCCTAACGCCAAAATGTTGAGGACGCGCATATGACGAAAGAGCAGGAAGAGGCCGATCGAGAGGTAGATGATGAGTGCAACCAAGCTACCGTAGGTGGGAGCGGTGAGTGTTCCCATCAACCAGGCCATCATTCCGTACGAACGATTTGGATCGAGGATCGACGTAATAAACATAATCAAGGCGGAAAAGATGGCGTTGAGAATCACCCCGGTCAACAACAGACTGTGGATGGGTAACTGTCCATACGTAGCAGCCATTCGATAGATCACGGCGAGTGCCACGAGGCCTCCGACAAATCCACAGGCGGGCAGCGCCGTTTCCGCAAGAAAAGTGGTTCCTACTCCGAACAAGATTCCCACCGCAGTTCCAAGCGCGGCACCGCTGGAGACGCCCAGCACATAGGGATCAGCCAACGGATTCCGTAACAGTGCCTGCAAGGCAACTCCCACGGAAGCCAGGGAGCAGCCCACCAAAAAGCCCAGCAAGATGCGTGGCAGTCGGACCTGCAGCAGAATGGTTTTTGTAATATCCGATGTCTCATCAGTACTGTCCTTCAAGCTGACCGTGTCAAACAACGCTCGTAAGACCTCCCCATACGCAATGGGTTGGGCACCGAAGTGGAGACAGATCAGGCCCACCGCAATGGCCGTGAGGCTAAGAACTCCAAGTGTCGCCATCCAGCGTGAGTTCGTGAGGATCGCACCTTGAGAGACCATACGGCCAGGTTTGTGAGATAAGACTTCCGTGCAGGACTCAGGCTGAACCATGGCTGGAAGCTGTTTCAACAGATCCTCACGGACGAAGCGCACCATTACTGGAATCGAACGCGTCCGGATGGATGGCTCGAGCCAGTTGTTCTAACCCCTCAACGACGCGAGGCCCAGGACGATTCAACAGACTCGATGAGACCTCATGGAAACGCTGGTGTTTCACGGCAGAAAGCGAGTCCCATCGCCGCCACTGCTGTTGCTCGCTGCGTGGCACCGCTTCCACTTCTCCGCTTGGGAAAATTAGCACCTCCGGATCTTCCTTGAGCACGGTCTCCATACTCAGCCTCGGATAGGCGTTGCTCGTCTGCGTCGCAATGTTCATCCCTCCTGCCACACCGATCATCTGATGGATGAAACTTCCAGGCCCCACGGTAATCAACGGCTGACTATTGAGGACGTATAGAACTCGTTTGGCGGGCAAGGTCTCAACCTTGCGTTTGATCGCTGCAAGATGTTCCCGGATGTGCTGAGTCACCGCGCTGGCCGCCGAAACCTTCTCGAACATCTGTCCTAACGTATGAATGTGAAGCGGGATATCTTCCAAGGTGTGCGCATCGAGTACGAACACCGGAATCTTGAGCTGCTCAAGCTTCACCTGCAGGTCTGGACGAAGAAAGTCCCTGGGCGCCAATACTAATTCCGGCCTCAATGCAATAATGACTTCCACACTGGGATTGGCATACCCTACCTTGGCTTTGGACTTCGCTGCTGACGGATAGTCACAAAACTCCGTGACGCCAACGATTTGGTCCTCCAACCCAAGCGAGAACAGCATTTCGGTAATACTCGGAGCCAGCGACACGATACGAGCCGGTGGCTTGGCTAAATAGATTCGATGTCCGGCATCATCTATAAATGATCGTGACGAGACATGGGCCATGAATGGCATGCCGGTCAGGATGCCCTGTTGTCGTCGCTTCATCTCACCAGACTCTCCTTGCCCACTTTCAGCTGCCAGCGCAAAAAACACCGACAGCACCACCGTGAGCACGGGAATGACAGGGTGATATCGGTGCCATCGTGTCAAAAGAAAAAATCCCCAAGGCCTGAATAGACCCTGAGGATTGCACCCGCTTCTTCATCCTCACCTGCTCCCCAGCCTCGAGGGAACGACGGTCACTTCTCCGAGCAGGTCTTCTGGCTCATGGTTCACCCTACTCCCCGTGCCTTCCCATCCAACATGTGAAGCATCATTCGTGAAGCGCTGGAATCAAAACTCTTACAAACTACGCTTGACGAGTTACGTTTCACGTGCGAGACAGTGGCTGTTCCGGGTTTCGTCCCCATTGACAGCGGCGGGACCGCGAGGGATTCACACCCTCTTCCCTTACTCTGGAGCTATACTGGCAGCACAATAGGAGAGGGCAGCAAAACTTGTCAAGCTCAGTTATAGCCGCAGAGGTTCATCTCGTTACTCAGGGGCTATTCTCTTTTTGCTTATGAACGTACACGCATGCTTGTGACCATTCATGCAGCTGTGGTAGTATCATGCGATTTTCATCAGGTTCATTTCGTCAAGAAGGAGAACGACCGTGGCATGGATGTGTGAGATTTGCCAAAAGAAGCCTGTATCGGGCAACAATGTGAGTCACGCGAACAACAAGACCAAGCGAGTGTTCAACCCTAATCTTCAAACTGTTCGTGCAGTGGTGGATGGGAGTCATAAGCGTATCCGCGTCTGTACGCGCTGTTTGCGTTCTGGATTAGTCCAAAAAGCGGTCTAACGGCGCTTCCCTCTTCACGCGCAAATTACGGCGCCCCCCAGAGAATCCGGCCACCGCGCTCAACCAATTTGATGACCGATGGATCATCAGGGGAGAGGGTTAGAGTGCGGTGGCCGTCTTTGCTCATGAGTACAAGGCCGACTTCTCCATTCGCATCCAACCCGAGACCGGCTCGGGCTTTCCCTTTAGCATCCAGCAGCAAAAACTCCTCCGCATGCACTCCATTAGCTTTCTGCGCGCCAACCAACGTTGGCGAAAGTAACTGAGTACTCAGCACGCCGCCAACGATTCCACCAAGAAGCGCGGCGACACAAAGCACAATTATCTGTTTGTGCATCACGACTGGTCCTTTCATGAAATTGAAAAAGCAACCGAACGGTACAGAGAATCCTAGGCGAGATCCAAGCCAACGGCAACTATGTGCACAACCGCTAAAAACATGCCGACTCAGAGAAGGATTTGGGTGAAGCAGGAAATTGGATTCGTCCTAGGACAACGCGTTATGAAAGCGTATCTCAGAGAAGACATCGCTCCACTGCCCATCATCCTCTGCAACAGCTGAATATATTTTATGAGTTTGAAGCTGGTACTTCCGCATGCCCTTAAGGCTACTTAGTGCCGATAAGGATAACTCCGTTTGTTTTGTCATCATTCAATGCGGCACTATAGAGTGTTTTGGTTCCGGCGTCATAAAATGCCACTCCCCGCACAGTGGTACTCTTGTTGCTGCACGTATCTTGTGGACCAAATGTGATGGTCACATCAAAGACATTCCCCTGTGCGCGCGGTGTGGCTGAACCGGTAAATATGCATTTGGGACTCGTCCTGGATTCACCGGAGATTGCTCCTGTTGGTGACACTGTAACATCTACGGTTTCATTAGCAGCTACCGGCCCTACATACGTTCCCACGATGGCATTGATATCTGGAGCCGAATCATACTCATGGCTATATTGAGTCTTGAAGGTATTCGAAATGACGCCAGGATAGACAATGGTGCCGTCAAAAATCTGTTTTGTTGTATAAGTGCCATCAATCTCAGTGTTGAGCAGTCCCCGACGATCCGGATTGAAGTCCTTGGCACTTGAAGAGGAAAAGACACCATTTTGTGAATTACTGTCTCCCTGGATAAACCCTAGAACGCTTGAGGGGGTACCAATCGCAGAATAATATAAAAGCCAATAGGTGCCATCATCGAGTACAAGCGCCTTAACCGTGCGGTTAGTATCGGTAGTCCCAGTCCAAAGCCCCTCGGCAGAAGCTGCAGGGAGCGCTGTAGGAGATGGTGTTGGAGTATCACCACCACCGCTACAGGCAGAAAGATACGTAACAAATAATAGACCAAACACTGCAATCGCCATCCGTTTCCCATGCATAACTGGTCTCCTTATGAAGCGAGGTCTGACCATTTGTAAAATGGCAAAGTATTCCTAACAGTTTGTACAAGAAGGCTCCAATCCCTCTCAAGATGGGGGTCAGGAGAGTTGAACACCAATTGATTGGTTCAAAATTTTGGAGGATGGCCAGATTTTCAACAGAATTGTGAGGGAAGCAGTGGTGGAAGGAGCGTCAAAAGATGGGCCATAGGTTTCCGATTAAGCTTCTAGCGAAACCTTATTAGAGGTCTTTCGCCATGGATAATGAAGAGTGGTTACACAGGACCGGCGAGGCATGTTGCACGAAGTGTGGTTTGGAGCGGGCGATGGGATTTGAACCCACGACAACTTGCTTGGGAAGCAAGGACTCTACCACTGAGCTACGCCCGCTCACTGATTCGCATCCTACGCGGGTACTTCACAGCAAGTCAAGAAAGTGGTGCTCTCCTTCATGATCTCAATTCTGCAATGGCAAACTTCTTTTTCCCGATTTTGAGGCGGCGTTGTTGATTCAGTTCAAACGCAATGAGCTTGTCGGGATTTGTTTCCTTGATGCCATCGACCTCGATTCCGCCTTGAATGATCAACCGACGTGCTTCGCTCTTGCTGGGAACCAATCCCGTTTTAGCCACAAGATCAACCAGCCCAATGACCTTCCCATCTCGCAGATCATTGGTAGTCAGTTGCACACGGACATCCGGCTCATTGGGGAATTCTTGTTTCTGGAACTTCTGCGCAAATTCCGCTCGGGCCTGCTTCCCTGCCTCGGCTCCGTGGTACTGCGCCACGATCAGCTCGGCGAGTGTCTGTTTCGCCTCCATCGGATGCAGCGATTTGGCGTGCCCAAGGTCTTCTGTCGTCAGTAACTCATAGTACCGATACATTAAGACATCGCTGATCGACATGACTTTTCCGAACATCTCCCCCGGCTTATCTTCCAGCGCGATATAGTTGCCGACGCTCTTGCTCATCTTCTTGATGCCGTCCGTCCCTTCGAGCAAGGGCATCGTGATGACGACTTGCGATTCTTGGCCGTAGTCGCGCTGCAACTCACGCCCTACCAAGAGATTAAATTTTTGATCCGTCCCTCCCAGTTCCACATCCGCCTTCAACGCCACGGAATCATAGCCCTGGACGAGTGGATAGAGAAATTCGTGGACGCTGATGGGTTTCTGCTCTTGATACCGTTTATGGAAATCGTCCCGCTCCATCATGCGAGCGACCCGATAGTGAGCCGCCAACTGAATCAGCCCTTCAGCCGTCATCTCGCCCATCCAACGACTGTTGAACTCAACTAGGGTTTTCGCCGGGTCAAGAATTTTAAAAATCTGGCGCTGGTAGGTCTTGGCGTTTTCAAGGACCTGTTCCTTCGTCAATGCTCTACGGGTTTCAGAGACACCGGTTGGATCACCGATCATCCCTGTAAAATCACCGATCAAAAAAATGACTTGGTGGCCAAGATCCTGGAAGTGTTTCAACTTGTGAATCAGGACCGTATGTCCAAGGTGAAGATCCGGCGCAGTCGGGTCAAAGCCAGCTTTGACCCGCAATGGACGGCCCTCTGTGAGTGCCCGTTTGAGCTTGGCTTCTAGTTCCGCAGGCTGGATCATCTCTACGGCGCCACGCCGAATGAGATCGATCTGCTGATTTACATCCTTCATAGCACGCGTCGCTCCGTCGTTCCTTTTGAGTCTGATGTCGAAACCGTCACCAATAATTTGAGCTGATCGAATTTCTTGGCACCGATACCCTTTACTTCACGAAGGTCCTCGATCGTCCGAAACCCTCCGAGTGATTCCCGGAAGGCGATCACCCGTTGGGCAAGGACCGCACCAATACCGGGCAAGGCCTCCAGCTCACCCACCTTCGCCCGATTGAGATCCAACAACGGCCCAACTGGCGTGGACGATGGCTTCGCAAGTGCGACGATCTCACTATTCGGCTCCTGGCCACTGCGACCAGGTTGCCTAGGCGCTTGCCCTACCCGATTGTCCGGCCCCGTCGCCGGAACAGGAGCGACTTGCCGTTCGGTGGTGAATCCAGACACATGATACGGAGTTGTATGAGGGGCCCCTATGATCCAGAAAACAATGCCCACCGTGACTGCCAGCATGCCAAGCTTCAGTAACAGTGAGGGGATCATCTTGCCATCTGCTTTCGGAGCTGATGAATGGCGGCACCATCGACATCCTCCGCCGCTTCCATCACCCCCTCAGCGAGGGTTGGATGGGCATGAATCATCCCAGCCACTTGATCCACCGTGGCTCCCACCTGCACTGCCAATGCGGCCTCATGAATCAGATCCGCTGCGTGCGCGCCAAGAATATGGACGCCAAGAATCTTGCCGGTTGCGGAATCGGCGATGACTTTGAAAAAGCCGGTGGTATCACCCGTGGCTTGCGCCTTGCCCAAACCTGCATACCGGAAACGGCCGGTCTTCACCGCTTGGTCGGGCTCCTGTCCCCTGGCCTGTGCCTGGTCCCGAGCCTGCTGCTCAGTCAGCCCAACACGCCCGATCTCGGGCAAGGTGAAAATGCCGGCGGGGATCACGTCATACTGAATGGTCCGCGGATGTCCCAGAATATTTTCGACTGCCACCTGCCCCTGCGTCGAGGCAACGTGGGCCAACATGGCCTTCCCGGTCACATCGCCAATCGCATAAATACCCGACACATTCGTTTCCAGCCGCGCATCAACCAGAATTTCGCCACGCCGTCCAGTGGTCACACCAACTTGCTCCAATCCAATCCCTCGAGAGTTGAGCCCTCGGCCGACAGAGACTAAGAGCTTCTCTACGGTGATGGCACTGCCATCTTTCATCTGCACCACAATCAATTCTGGTGATTGTTCTACCTTCTCGACTGTGGTACCCGTCAGCACTGTGACGCCACGTTTTTTTAGTTCACGTGTCATGGTGGATGAGATTTCTTCATCCTCTAACGGCAAGACCCGTGGCATCAGCTCAACCATCGTCACCTGCGTGCCAAGCCCGCTATACAATGAGGCAAACTCACAGCCCTCCACACCGCCGCCAAGAATCATGAGACTGGCCGGGATCTGTGTCAGATCCAGCATCTGCTGGCTGGTCAAAATTTGTCGTCCATCGATTGGAAATTGAGGAAGGTTGGGCCACGATGATCCAGTGGCAAGGACCAACGCGTCAGCCTGGATCTCGCACTGACTCCCATCAGATTTGGTGACCACGATGGTCCGCGTATTCTTGATCGTTCCTTGCCCACTCACATGCTCGATGCCCCACCCCTTGAACAACGTCGCAATCCCTTTCACAAGAGTTGCCACGACTTTATCTTTTCGCGACACCATCCGCGCAAGGTCATAGGCGACAGGTCCCTGAAACAGGAGTCCCAGCTCTTCCGCTTTTTTGAGTTTGTCGCCAAGCTCTACAACGGAGAGGAGGGCTTTACTTGGAATGCAACCCCAGTTGAGGCAGACTCCACCAAGCTTTTCTCGCTCGATGACCGTCACCCGAGCGCCGAGCTGTGCTGCGCGGATAGCAGCCACATATCCACCGGGGCCGGCACCAAGAATGGCAATGTGAATTGGAGAAGTCATGTGGATCAGTCACTCATTGTTGATTCAGGCATTGCAGACCGTCACCGAGATCCAATCACGCAATGATGCAGAGATCCACCAGACAGGAGACTCAATGTTTTTGACTGGCGAGAAAGGCTTCGTACTGAGCAGCCGTCATTAACTGATCAACTTCCCCTGGATCGGCAAGATCGATGATTGCGATCCAACCCTTGCCGTAGGGATCCGAATTCACCACTTCAGGATGATCTTTGAGCTCGGTGTTAATCTGGCTCACCGTTCCGCTCACCGGCGTATAGAGCGTAGACGTTGTTTTCGTCGATTCCACTTCACCGATCTGTTGGCCGACCTTGACCACTACCCCGACTTTAGGAAGATCCAGAAAGACGATATCGCCTAAGGCATCCTGCGCAAAATCACTGATGCCCACCGTCGCTCGTTTCCCATCGAGGCGAACCCACTCATGCTCTTTGTGAAAACGCAAATCAGATGGAATCATGTCGGCTCCCTATGAAGAAAGTTCAACGTGAGATCAGGCAACACGAACGGACACTCCTCCTCGGTCGCCACTTAATCTCAGCCCAGATCTTCTAACTTTTCAGGATGGTAGTTGGGGCCGACTGGTGTTGTCAAGGAACGATCTGTGCCGAGCCAAAGTAGAGAATCGTAGAACATCGAGCCTGAACCAGTTCGGATTTCGAAGAGGTCTCGCTCAGCAAAAAATGGAGGAACAGCAACAGTGCTGTTCCTCTTCAACGGTACCGGTCGGCGCTGGGATGGCGAGGAAATCCGCGTACTCCAAGACAGGAAGGTTAACGGAAAATCTCCATGCCGGGGAAGAAATATCCAATCTCGAATTGTGCAGTTTCCGGCGAGTCGGAACCATGGACGGCGTTGAATTCGATGTTCGCTCCGTGTGCTTTGCGGATGGTTCCCGCATCGGCTTTCGCTGGGTCGGTCGCCCCCATCAGCTCACGATTCTTTTTGATCGCATTGTCACCCTGCAACACAAGGACGACGGCAGGCCCGGAAGACATGAAGCTGCAAAGGCTCCCGAAAAAAGGGCGCGCGTTATGCACGGCATAAAACCCCTCAGCGACCGACTGAGACATGTGAATCAGCTTGATCGCCACCGGCTTCAGCCCGGCTTGCTCATAGCGATTGATAATATCTCCCACGGCATTCTTTTTCACAGCATCCGGCTTGATAATGGCCAACGTTCTTTCGCTCATGATATCAACGATTCCTCCAGATAGTTAATGCATGCACTGAACGGCGTAGCACATTATAGGGGGGGCTTCTTGCACCTTGCAACCATCTGCGGGATGGAGGAGAACATGCTTCAGTGGATCTCCGAGTGCTACGATTGTCGTTCAATGACGACAAGCATGCGGAAGGCAAGCAGATGCCCCAATCGCTCCAGCATAGGCTCCAATCGCAGTATCGGCATGACCATCCACTGAGGCAGAAGCGAGGGATGGTCAAAGCCGCCGGTTGACCTAGGCCTGAGCCAATGTCAAACACATGCACCCTTCGGACATGAGAAATTTGAAATAGTGAACCTGATCGTCGTTGTACGCTCAGGCTTTTCGCTCCCATTCAATCCGCGATACGGCACAAGTATCAAAGTGATCGCGGGTTGCCTGTTTTCTTGCATCCTGTGGTGACTGACTCCTCGCTTGAAATAGATCGTGAGCCTCGGTGGACACCAAATCCAATGAGGCTGAAGCTGAGGGTAGTTTAGAAACTCGAGCCGGTTTCATCGATACCTATACGGATGGTCTTGTGAATAACCCCTAGCACCTGACTAATATAACTGCACGTGATTTCTAATACTTACGACAGAGTAAGACAGGGTAGCTACACTAGTGGAAACGATAGCCATGGGACGATCAGGCTGCACGGCTACACGAGGTTAGTTAGGGAGTTTATAGAGATGGCACTGTAGCGGTTAAACCTTTGTCCTCAGGGACAGTGCATAGGAGTTTGAGCATGGCGGTAGTACTTATCACCTTGGTTGTTTGTATTGGCTTCATGATTGCTGGTTTTACGTTATTCATAGATAGCGATGATTAAGGGAACCAGTCGGTCCTATCAGCAGTCCTGCCACACGATCAAACACTTATCGACGTCCCATTCATGAATTCTGGATGCACGCGATAATCCCTCTCTGGCCAAGAGTACAGAGAAGTTTGGCATGGCACCAGGAGGGGTTAGCGGACAGGTTGGTTCACAGAGCTGATCTGCTCTGTGAACCAATGGTAGCGTTCAGAGATTGTAGGGTGCGACATCAACGATCGCATTCGAGGCCATATTGCTTCCGAATCGATTCTGCGACATCTGACGGCTCTTTGGTGAGGAGCGCACAGGTGGTGAAATTGCCAACGACCTTCTTCTTGCTTTTATCAATATACGTCCAATCGATGATCTCCGTCTTTGCAAATGCGTACGACTGTCCCTTCTTGACTGATCGAATCATCGGGAGGTTGTCGATCCGTCCAGACCAGAGCTCTCCTTGTACCATGAGGTTGGAGAGCCACAGATATTCTTGCTGGTCGCCTTCACTCACTCTGACCTTGACCGAATACTGATCAGTGTTGGGTGGCGGTGATCCGGCTTTTCGAAGAAAATCTTCCAAGCCCGCCCGGGCGCGTTCCATCGCCTTCTGCATCGCAGGGTCCTCATCACTGAATTCGACCGCACTGTCCTTCTTGGCCTTGTCAGTGAATGATTGCGAAAATGCAGAGGGGGATATCAGGATCGCCAGCAGGGCGACGCTCAGCACGACAAATCGTTGCATACCAGCCTCCCAGAGCCTACAGCTTACTGCGCATGAGATGAGCCCACTATTTCTCGGGCATCTTGAACTCGTCCTGACTGCAAATCAAGATTGTTCACGCATTCGGCGTCTCACAGAACTGTTGTGCACACCGACACCACTATCTCGAAGAGGAAGAATTTATCTGTTTTTGTTACTCTGTCACTATGTCCCCTCGCCGCCACACCCACCCTGCTCGTCCTCACCATCCTCACCCAGTGCGGTCGATGGCACGCTTCGTTCATCGGCGATGGCAGAATCTCTGCACCTTTCTCCGGGCAGTCGGTCGAACGCCACCCGCGATGCAGCTGGGAATCAGTGCCCTCCTGCTTTTCGTCCTCCTGTTGGGGATTAATTGGACCTATCACACGTTTTATAAACCAACGGAATTGTTCTTTCCAGTAGAGAAGGCACTCAGCAAGAATCCCCGCCAGACGTGGCAAGAATACGGCGCGTTGTTCGAGACACATTCGACAGCCATTATGACACCCGAACTGCTTGCTGCCTTGGCTCAAGCCGAGGGCTCGGGTAATCCCGTGGCACGAACCTACTGGCGGTGGCGCGTCGTCTCCTCAAATCCGCTGGAGTGGTACCAACCGGCCTCGACAGCAGTCGGCATGTTTCAAATCACCGACGGCACGTTTCGCGAAGGGACGCGCTACTGTATCCACAACCATGTTGTCGTTGAAGACGGGCCCTGGCACAACCTTAACTCCTGTTGGTTCAATGGCCTCTACACCAGAATCATCCCAGGTCACGCGATTGAGCTGACCGCCGCGTTCCTCGACCGTCATGTGGGAAAATTGGTTGGAGAGCAACCAGCGACGTTCCAGCAAAAGCAGGACCTCGCCGCGGTCATCCATCTCTGTGGTGCTGGGGCGGGTCGTGACTATGCAAAGCGGAACTTTCGTCTCACGCCCCACCAACGCTGCGGCGACCATGATGTGAGAACCTATCTGCTGAAGATCCAGACATTCAAACAGCAGTTTGCTGCGCTGAAGTCATAAGTGCGTGCCGAGATACACAGAACAGACGATGGGGTCAGCTAGGGGCCGGGACGGTTGGAGATTCTCACCACGACACGAACGGAGCGCTCCCAACAATCCTCGTGCGCCATGAAGAGCGAATGCATATCTGCACCATTCGCGCAGCCTCATTCCAAGGTTATCACGTGAGTCAATCCATCTGTCTATTAAGCGCTCTAGTGACAATGCACCTCTCGCATGTGACTGAGGTATTCATGGTATGGTGACCGCGGCAATGTGCCACTGTTGTGCGAAGGTGCGTCTTCATGAATTCAGATGGGCCCAAAGTATTACGGAAGACGGTCTTGGCCGGTGCAATCGGGAATGTGCTGGAGTGGTATGACTTTGCCCTCTTTGGATACTTCGCGCCGGTCTTGTCTCGTCTCTTCTTTCCTGCGTCGGATCCGTCGTTGTCGTTAATCGCCACGTTCGGTGTGTTCGCCGTCGGCTTTCTGGCCAGACCACTGGGCGCGCTGCTGTTTGGGCACTGGGGTGATACCAGGGGCCGACGAGCGGCCTTGGCTTGGTCCATAATTTTAATGGCATTGCCCACCTGCTTGGTCGGCATGTTGCCGACCTATGCTCAGATCGGTCTTGCTGCACCGCTCATACTCACCGTGTTGCGCTTTCTTCAGGGTCTCTCGGTCGGTGGAGAATTCACGGGGTCCGTTACCTTCCTTGTTGAGCATGCCGCACCGACCGAGCGAGGCTATATCGGCAGCTGGGCGGGATTCAGCGCACAGATCGGCGCGCTGTTAGGCTCTGGTATCGGGACCGTGGCGACGCTGAACCTCTCATCAGAGGCGCTCCAAGAATGGGGATGGCGCATCCCGTTCGTGGCGGGAAGTGTCATCGCGTTGGTCGGCTGGTATCTTCGACGGCACATTCCAGAGTCGCCGGCTTTTGAACGGCTGCAACAATCAGGTGTGGTGTCGTCCTCACCCGTCCGTGAGTTGTTTACATCGCACCGTGCGCCGCTCCTACAAGTGATCGGTCTCGTCCTGGTACATGGCGTTGGATTTTACATCTTCTATGTGTTTCTCCCCACCTATCTGACCAAAGTGACCGACCTTCCGATGGGAACGGCATTGCTCATCAACACAGTGTGCATGGCGTTGTTGGCGATGCTGATTCCGTGCATGGGCAAGCTGTCTGATCGAGTCGGGCATCGATGGGTACTGGCCATCGGCGCCGCAGGCCTGGCCCTCGGCTCAGTCCAGTTCTTTTCGTGGTTGAGCAGCGGCCAGCTCACATTGATCGTCATGGCTCAAATCCTGATCACGGTGTTCGTGTCAGCCTATATGGGTCCGTTCTTTGCCATCGTGGCGACGCTCTTTCCTGTGGCGAGCCGCTACACAGGCCTCTCGATTTCGTACAATATTGCCTCGGCTCTGTTCGGCGGGACTGCCCCGTTGATGGCTACGGTAATCATGGAACGGAGTGGGAGTGCGCTTGCCCCTGGATGGTATGTCAGTCTATGCGCCGTCCTGTCGTTGATCGCACTGTCCACGATTCGTGAAGAGAAGAAAGAGACCGCCGAGGTTCCAGCCGACACTCATTGACAGTGGCAACTGGATATACGGTATTTTTCATGAGCGATGCGTAGGCCGCATGATCGACCGAGCGATACTACCACCCACCCTTTCCGGCCCGTCGGTCTCGCGTTGGTGGGGATGTTTCCCCGACCTTCGCCGCGACACCCTTGGCTTTCTCATACAGTGTCAGGCCTATGGTGATGTGGTCAAACTTCCAATGGGGCTTGTCGTTGAACTGCTCTTGCGGCAGCGTGACGCCGCCATGTATGTGCTGAACCATCCTGCCGATGTAAAACATGTACTCGTGACCAATCAAGACAATTATCGAAAGGCGCCCGTCCCCCCTGTCGAATCGCGCATCTTTGGTCAGGGCGTGCTTCACACGGAAGGCGAAATCCATCACCGTCAGCGACGGGTGCTCTTACCCTTCTTTCATGGAAATCATGTGACCGCGTACACCAACCTCATCACGAGCCAGGCTCGCGACCGTGTGGCACTGTGGCAGGATGACACAACCATCGACATTGGACAGGAAATGGCACACCTCACCCTGTCGGTGATCTGGCGCCTTCTCTTTGGTCAAGACCTGCGGTCCGAGGGCGAGACTATTCGTGAAGCCATTGCAGTCGGTCAAAGTCTCATCAAGCTCCAATATGACTCCCTCCTCGCAAGCGTGACCCCTCTCTGGATTCCCATCCCACGACATCGTCGGTTCACCCGTGGCTTCCGCGTGATCGAAGAAAGGCTGTTTCAATTCATTCACGAGCGACGGATGGCTGCTGCGCCACATGATGACGTGTTATCTCTTCTACTGAGCGCGACCGATACAGAAGGTCGCCCGCTGAGTGATGAAGAAATTCGTGATGAACTCATGACCTTCTTGCTGGCTGGGCACGAAACCACCGCCAACGCGCTGACCTGGACGTGGTTTCTCCTCTCGCAAGATAGATCGGTTCGAGAACGACTGACTCAAGAACTGAACGAAGTCTTGGGGGCTCGGCTACCTAACGCGGCCGATCTTCCTCGCTTGCGCTACATGAAGATGATCTGGGATGAGTCGCTGCGCCTCTACCCTCCGGCCTGGACGCTTCACACCCGTCTTGCCCATGCGCAGGACCGACTTCCATCCGGGGCAATCCTTCCACCAGGAGCCTGGGTCTTCATCAGCCCCTGGAACTTGCACCGCAATCCACGGTGGTTCGCCGATCCAAACCGATTCGATCCTGAACGCTTTTCAGACGAGGCACAACAGACCTGCCCGGCGTTCACCTACATCCCGTTCGGTGCCGGTGGACGGCGATGCTTGGGAGAGTCATTTGCGGAGATGGAAGGACTCTTGATCATTGGCGACAATCGCCGCCACAGTTCGCTTACACCTGGTCAACGGGTAGACGATCCGTCCGGAACCGGTCATGACGTTACGTCCGCATGTTCCGGTGCGGATGATCGTTCAGCGAGTCGGGATCTCGGCACCACACCCCGCTGTGGCGTAGCTCGCTCACCGACCCGTCTCTCCTGCTGCTAGGCATCTCTCCGATGATATGGTACAACCGCGTTCGATTGTTGTCGGTGATAGAAGAGAGGTACTGGCTTGATGAAGAACTTCGTTGTGCCATCTCCTTGGTTCAGCTTAGGGATTGTCTCCTGTCTACTCGTGTTGTCGGGATGTCTTTCGCCCATCACCCTGACGCGAGCGGTGATTGCCTATGACGAGGCCATCACCGAATCGCAATCCAAGCAACTGCTTGTGAACATCGCCCGAGCACAACACCATCAGCCCATTCACTTTACCGGCGTCTCCAATGTCGCGGCGACCTTCGATTTTCGTTTCACAGCCGGCGCCACACCGGCCCTCACCGGAGACGCCAGCCGGACGATCTTGCCTGTCATCGGCGGAAGCGTGGCCGAGAACCCGACGATCAGTATCGCTCCGATTGAGGGAGAAGAGTTTACCAAACGCTTACTCACGCCGTTCCATGAAGCCAAGCTGACGTTGTTGCTGCGGCAGGGCATCGATATCGATCTCCTTCTCCGACTGATGGCCAAAGAGCTCCGAGTCAACCAGAGCGAGGGCACGATCGCCTACCGGAACAATCCATCCGACAAGGCCGGCTACGAGATGTTCAGACGGGTGGTCCTCCATCTCTCGGCTATTCAAGACCACAACAGCCTGTATGTTGAACCACTGAGCGTGGAACGAAGTTGGACGATTCCCGCCGACTCGGTCACGGCGGAAGGATTCAAAGCGCTCGAACAGGAATACCAGGTAGCCTACAACGCGAAAGACAAGACATTCACACTGCGGAAACAGATCGAAGGCGGCACGCTGATCACGAACTACGATCCGAATGTCCTGTCCCGTGAGGAACGGGCCCGCTTGCAGAACGAGAACGAACAGGGACTCCCGCATGACGTAACGTTTGATATTCGCCCTGGACATATCGGCGGCGACTGGCCGCTGAAGGGAGACTTTCGGCTACGCAGCTTCAATGCCATGCTGAACTTTCTGGGGCTCTCCCTCGCTGAAGAGCCGGAACACCATATCGAGAAGGATCGCCGCACACCTGAGGTGATGGAAAATCCGGTCAAGACCATGGATCTGATCCTGTCGTCGTCAGCTCCATCGGGGCTGGATCTCGTCATGAAATCCCACGGAAACTATTATGCCGTCAATACGACCGGGCCACAGGCGCGCTGGAACCGCGAGGCCTTTAAGCTCTTGTCGCAACTATTTCAGATGACGGTCACGGAGATCTCACGCGCCGGCGTGCCTAGCATTACCATCGCCAAATAGGCTGGCAAGATCCGTTGCGTTGATGGGCTAGTTCCTACTCGAGGGATGCGACACACAGGCCGTACAGAGAGCCTCTGAGCGAGACGAGAACGCCGCTGGCGGACTATTTCCGTATTCTGCTACGCGTCGGCTCGATCCAGGTCCGGCTTCAGTGGACGGCGACCGATCAGATAAATGATGGCGGCAAAAAGCATCGTGCTACCAGGGAAAATCAATCGGTACCCCCACCAGGGCAAGGTCGGCTTGAAAAATCCTAGGCCAAGTGTCAGCAGAATCGACGCCACAATTCCATAGACGTAGGCTGGAACAAGCGTCGTGGAATGATGCTCGCTGCGTTGCCTGGATGCCGCGACGAACCCCTTGATGAGGATATAGAGGGAGAAAATGATACAGGCGCTCCCATAATACACTGAGTAATCTTGCATAACCCCGACCTCGTTCTAATCTCATGCACGTGATTCGACAGGTACTGTATAGCGTATCGCCTCCACTCTTGTCGAGCTGCTTCCCGCATGACCACGTTCCGCATCAATCCCGAGAGCTGCATTCAGTATAGGTGTCACAGGTCGACGACCTCCGGCAACAGCGTTGCTGGAGGTCGTCTGGAAGACTGCTGAACTCTCAAGTATTGTGGATCAGAGCGGAGTCGTCTAGTACGGCCTAGACGTCGAAGATTCAACTGTTTCCTTGGCCTTCCTCTGGGCCTTACCTTTCTTTGCCTTTGCAGCACTCTTCATCTCCTGCCTCTCAGCCTTGAGCGCATCTCGCTTCGCCTTCATCTCGGATTTCATCTGCTCTCGTTTGGCCTTCATCTCGTCCTTCATCTGATCTTTCTTGGCTTTGAAGTTCTCCTTCATCTGCTCATGCTCAGACGCCATGTCGCCCTTCGCCTCACTGGCCATTGAACCCATGTCCTGCTTCATGTCGGAACCGAGGTTCGTGAGCTCGTCCGCCATGGCCAAGGGACCACCTCCGATGACGAGTGCGGATGCCACTGCAGATACAAGGATGAATCGCATAGATAACCCTCCCCTGAAATAGGTTGTGTCAACGTGGGCGACGCCGGAAGCCAGCGCCCGGTCTAGAGCTATCGTGAGACAGAGTTTCTGGCAACTGATTTCACGGTTTTAGACTTAGGAATCTTGCGAGACATACGGAAAGGCAAGGCAAGAAAGGAAGCAAAAAAACCACGGCCTCCAGCAGGCTGTCCCCTGGAGGCCGCGTACGAGCATGCACCTCAAAAGAGCACGCTCGATGCTTTTATATGGAAGCAAGCGTTATGGCCGGATCTCCCACAACAAATACACCAACCCCACCGCAATGGCTGATACCACGACGAAATGCATGAACATCCTCCGTACACTTGATTGTTGTAGTCTATTCAACGCCGGAAACCAGCGTCTAGACTAGGGGTATCGCGAGATGGGGTTTCTGGCAACTGATTTCAAGATTTGTGGCATGCGGTATTCAGCGATGCTGAACATGAGACAATGTTGACGAGCGCGCCGGACTGCCACGTGCTGAGATCCACATTGCTGAGCAAGATGGTGTGCTGACCAGCCACAACAAGTGCAGTGAAAAGGACTCAGATGATGAGTGGAGGAAGAACAAGGATTGTAGACGTCATTCGACTTTTCTCCCCATCAGGGTCTTCTCCTACCAGCACTGTGCCCAAGCCGGTGCCGGCGTAGGAGTCGGCTCAAGATTGGAGAGATCCACTTCAAAGAGAATTTCCGGACTATCGCCTTCAAGATTGTGTATTTGCAGCAGGCCCGTTCGCGTCGCTACGAGTAGCTGCCCTTCCCAACTCCAATCCGCCCACTGAAGATCATCCAAGAGATCGAGATCGCCATGAGGCCTCTGCGAGAATTATGGCATGACCACCAACTTGCTGAACTCTTCACGCGCCGCAGTCACGATGGCAGACGGCGCCTTGTCTGGGCTCCCAGCCTCAAACGGTGGTTGGGGATCGTACTCAATGAGTAGCTGGATGAGTTGCGCCGCATCAGCGCCAAATTCTTCTGCAACTAGGGTGAGGGCCATGTCGATCCCTGAGGAAACCCCGGTGGCCGTGACAACCTTGCCGTCGCGGACGACACGGGCTTTAGTCGGAATGGCACCGAATTGTTGCAAAATATCGCGGGCGAGCCAATGGGTTGTGGCCTTCAGCTCCTGGAGCACGCCGGCGGCTGCCAGTCCTAAGGTCCCGGTACAGACCGACGTGGTCCACGTGGTTGTGCGGTGCACCTGTGCAATCCATTCCAGAACCAGCTGATCCCCCATCACCGCTTGTGGAAATGCCGTGCCTGGTACCACCAGGATATCGGGACTGGTGGTTTCATCGAGCGAATAGTCTGCCGTCAGGCGCAGTCTTCCAAAATCGGTCCGCTTCACGCCCTTCTCACGCGCCACGAAGCGCACGTCGGTTCCAAGTGTCGGCGCCTGAAGAACTTCGTAAGGACCGATCGCGTCGAGCGCCGTCATACCGTCGTACAACAGAATGGCCACTTGCAACTTCTTATCTGGAATCATCATCCCCTCTCTTGGTTCACTACGACAATTAAATGGCCTGTTCAGCCTACTTGGACATATACCTACGTGAACAAAGAGGTAGTATAATGGAAATTATGCGTCGGATCAGTGCCTTTGTCGTCATCCTGGTGGGAACCATCGGGCCAAGCCTGTCGATCGCCGGTGGGGAGGAACCCTCTCAACAACCGAGTGCACAGGAACGCTTGAATCAGGTATTGGACTCTGAAGGCGGCACAACAGTCTATAAGGATCGGAAAGGAAATGTAGAGAGCACAATCAATCTGCCGGGTGGAGAACAGATCATCACGGTACAGCCACCCCAGGGTGCTGGGATCAATCTTGGTCCTCCCCTTCAATTAAACAATCAGACACTCCGGTTTCCTCCTCAACCTCCCGTTCCCGCTCTACCACCACCGCCCGACTTTCCACAGAGGGCTCGGTAGCCGAAACTGTGCTTCACGCTCCGCATCTTGTCGCAAGAGCTCACTCCCTCACCTTTCAGCTTGACGATTCCTTTGCGTGCACGGCATACTCAAAATCCATGCGTGCCATTGCCACTATCATGCTTCTCGCAACCCTTGCCCTTCCTCTTGGAGAAGGAGCAGCATTTGCCCCCCTCGACAGCAAAGACCTGAATGCACTCCAGACCCAGGCCACCCAAGGAGATACGGAGGCACAGAATCGACTCGGGGAGCTGTATGCCAAGGGAAGAGGCGTACCACAAGATTATGCCCAGGCGCGAGCGTGGTACGAGAAAGCGGCTGAAAAGGGTCACCCACTGGCTCAAAATAACCTTGCGGAATTGTATTTCGCAGGGCTAGGCGGCGCACCGGACTATGTGCGGGCCTATATGTGGGAGAGTCTTGCCGCCGCACACATGCAGGGTGAGGAAAAGAAGCAAGCGGAAGAAAATCTCGAGGATGTCGCCAAGCGTATGTCGCCCACCCAGGTCACAGAAGCCAAGCGGCTCTCGGAACAGTGCCGGACAAAGAAGTTCAAGGGCTGCTGAGATTCACTCGGCTGCCTCTGTGCTCACCGTTTCACGATCCCACCAACTTTCACACTCAACAACACATATAACTTTCTGCCGGATATTGAGAAGGCCGCTGGTGGTTATTCCCAACAACCTGCTAACCGGGTAATCGGTTCAGACGGCAGCTGAGCACGTTACGAGACGCGGGTGTTGCCATGCATTCGACTGAAGACGTCCCAGTCGAACTGCTTCGCTGTAACCGCATGGAGTGGAATCGGACCGATTGATCCCCGTTCACGGTAGGCCAAGAGACACCCGACAATGTCCTCAGGCGAGTCGATCAGTCGGTGCACCACTTCATGGGCAAGATGCTGGGCAATCGCCTTGTCCTCAGGTATCGGACGAGCCCCTCGGAGCGTGTGGCCAAGGATCGTGGCTTTGGTGGCCGGCGTGAATGGATAGTGATCAGGCCCCGCTTGCCGTTCCGGCCATCGAGCCATCACTCCGGCCACATAGTCCACCAACCCATGGACGCCGCCGTCCTTATGATGACGGTGCGGCGTCCGTTCGGCGACAACAAAGATATGGCTCTTGTTCGGCACACCCAACGTGCGCCTGAGCGTGCCGAGAATCACCTCATCGATATAGGCGTTTGGGTCGGGATGTTCATTGACCAACAACCCTTCGGCTCTCGCCTGATAGGCACAGGCCAACGCAAGATGACCTGACCCCGCGCCCATGATCTCCACGAAAAACACACTGCCCATGGCCGCGCTGGTGGCTTTGAGAGATTCGATAGACTGATCCGCCAACGTCACGGCGGACTGAAACCCAAGCGAGATGGTTCCTTCGAGATTGTTATCAATGCTGCCGGGAATGCCAACCACCTGTACGCCGAATTCTTCGTAAATAGCCCGGGCTCCTCGCATGCTGCCGTCGCCCCCCAGCACAATCAATGCGCCATCACGGACGTAGGGTTCGAGGTGGCGCATGGCAACATGTTGCATGGTCTCCTGTTTGAACTCCTCGAAGCGGCTGCTCCCAATGGGACTGCTGGGATGGCTGCCCATGCCGCGCGTATATTCATCGGTAACACGTTCGATCCAATTGTTGGCCAGCCCCAGATAGCCGTGCCGAACAAAATAGACCTCCAACCCCATACGTTGGCCGGTTACATGCAATTCTTTGAGCGCGGCGCCGGCACCAGCAAAATCACCTCCGGACACAAGCGCCACGAGCCGCTTGAGGGATCGAGGTTTGAGTGTGACGCGGTCTTTTCTCGCAGCCTCCACTGTCACCCATGTGTTGCGTACGACCCGCTCCCGCTCGGACAGTCCAACCGCCGTTGAGTAGCCGGACATCCGTCCCTGTTCGACCGTGAGCAGCACCACATTGTCTTGGCTTTCCTTATAATCGCTGAACTCACTGAACGCTTCATGGAACGGGCGTGGGTCCAAATAGATCATTAAGGCCCGCAGGGTGGAACTGTGCGTATAGAGGCAGGCGACTCTTCCCTTCTGTACAGAACCCAACCGATGGAGGCCATCGATCACATTGACATAGAGGTCGAAGAACGAATTACCATCTGGATAACAATAGAGCGGATCTTTCATCAGCCGCTTAGCCGTCGAGGTCTCCACCCCAAACGCCTTCGCGGCCTCTTCGAGCTCCACCGACTTCTCCAATCCCGTGACCCAACCGAAATCCGACGATTCAAGTGCCAGCTCGGCAATCGGTTCGGCTGCGGACGCACCTTGGAGCAGCGCCGCAGACACCTGTTCGTAGAGTTGTTTGGTATTCGGGCTGCGGCTGATGCAATGGAGGAACGTGTGTGGCTCAAGATAATTCGCGAGATGCAGAAAATCCAGCTGCTGTCCAACGAGGCCGATCATGTGGGCGAGCGCTGTCCCTACCGCATCGGCTTTGGCAACACCTCGTTCTCGATCCAATTGGTTTGGTAAGCGGCATCCGACGCGATGTGTCTTGCTATCAACCTGTGACACACCGTGACGCATGGTGAAAAACAGCGTTCGGTCGGCAAGATCGCGCGGCAGCAACCAAAATCGGTCGTCGCCCAATTCCAGAACAATGCGACCTTCCGCCAGCGTGGGTGTCAACTGCGTGCGAGGCACGATGGCGACCGGGCGTCGATAGGTCGGTTTGGCCACCGACCCGATTGGAGCCCGGAGCAACGGCTGCAGCGAGCCTTCAGACAAGAGGCGGTTCCAGGCCACAAAGAATATCAGCCGATCGTCGATGACACTTTCCCGAGTCAAGCGGTACGCGTCAGCCGTTGCAAACCCGGACTTGGAGCGCTCGACGAAAGAACGGAGCTGTTCCATCTTGGCGTGGACGCGATCGGAATCATCGCCAGACGCTTCGTTTGGCGGAAGTTGGACAAGCCCCCGCTCCGACGCTCGTCGAGCAAGGGCGCGTCCATAGGCAAGAAGTCCTTCAACGGTGACAAAATCTAGGGGATGGCTCATAAGCGGCATCAATAGGTCAATGTTCTAACGAGGCGCTATTCTTGCGCCCGCTCAAGGACTTGTCAACTCTGCTTATTTCACCATGCCATCTGAAAGGATTTTCCTCCTCGCCCCATATCCTCCTCTGAAGCCCCGGCAATGCCGTGGCCAACCAGGAGGACTCAATGGGGCAAAACAACGGTACGAACCAACCAAACCAACCAGTCTTCTGGTGGGATCCCCGCCTCTATCAAATCATTAGCCTCACTATCCTTCTCCTCTATGGCCTCTTCTGGCTCCAGTTTGATGTCTCGATCTGGCAGATCGCCATCACAGTGGGCGTGGCCCAACTCACCCAATTGGCGGGCACCCGTTATTTCAATCTTCCTTTTTTTGATCCAAAGAGCGCGCTCATCTCGTCTTTATCTCTCTGCTTACTCCTCCGAACGAACGATCTCGCGGTAGCTGCGCTCGCGGCCGTTATCGCAATTGGCAGTAAGTTCATCATCCGATGGAAGGACAAGCATGTGTTCAACCCGACGAATCTCGCTCTCGTCGTCATCCTTGCCAGCGGCCTTGGCTGGATCTCACCTGGTCAATGGGGACCGGTAGCCTGGTTCGGATTTCTGATCGCTTGTCTCGGCAGTCTGGTCGTTACCCACGCGGCACGGGCCGATGTCACACTGGCCTTTCTTACTTTCTACGTTGGTCTGTTGTTTGCTCGCGCACTGTGGCTCGGCGATCCGCTAACGATTCCGCTACATCAGATCGAAAGCGGCGCTCTACTCATCTTTTCATTCTTCATGATTTCCGATCCTAAGACCACACCAGACTCCAGACCAGGCCGGATTGTCTATGCCCTCCTGATCGCACTCACCGCACTCTATGTCCAGTTTGGGCTCTACAAACCAAATGGACCGCTGTGGGGACTCATCGCGTGTTCGCCACTCGTTCCCTTGCTCGATCATCTATTCCCCGGTGTTCGATATGACTGGTCCAAGCCCACGACCGGTCACGCGCCTGTATCCCTACCCTTGTCCCTGTCGCTTCACCCACAAAAGGAGGTTTTCATGAGACATGTCATCGTGCCGATATTCACCTTTCTGATAGGGCTATTCCTCTGGAGTGCCGAGGCCTCGGCCTTTTGTGGGTTCTACGTCGGCAAGGCGGACACCAAGCTCTTTAACAAAGCGTCTGAAGTTGTCATCGCGCGCCAAGACAACAAGACCGTTATCACCATGGCCAACGACTTCAAGGGCGATGTCAAAAAATTCGCGATGGTCATACCGGTACCAACTGTCCTGGGAAAAGACCAGATTCATGTCGGCGATCCGACCGTGCTGAAACATCTGGCTGATTATTCAGCACCACGACTGGTGGAATACTTCGATGAGAATCTCTGCCGACACTATGAACTGATGGAAGACCGGATGGGGTCCATGAAGAACATGGCGCCCGCATCGGCTTCGGCAAAACACGAGCGAGACAAGGCGCTGGGTGTGACCGTCGAAGCACAATACACCGTCGGCGAATACGACATCCTTATTCTCTCGGCTAAGGAGAGTCACGGCCTTGAAATATGGCTCAGTGAAAATGGATACCGCATTCCATTAGGCACATCAACGCTTCTCCAGAGCTACTTAAAAAACAATATGAAGTTCTTTGTGGCCAGGGTAAACTCCGTTGAGCAATCAAAGCTTGGCTTTACGCACCTGAGGCCGCTGCAGATCGCCTTCGAGTCGCCGAAGTTCATGCTGCCGATTCGACTGGGTACCGTGAATGCAGAGGGCGCTCAGGAGCTCTTCATCTATCTCCTCACGAAACAGGGCCGCGTCGAAACGACAAACTACCGAACAGTCCGGTTACCGGAAGCCCAGGAGATCCCTCTGTATGTGAAAGATAAGTTCGGAGACTTCTACCGCGACCTATTCACAGAGCAGGTGAAGCGTGAAAGCGAGCGCGGCGTATTTCTCGAATATGCCTGGGACATGAGTTGGTGCGACCCCTGCGCCACCAACCCGTTGTCGACCGAAGAGTTGCTGAGCCTCGGTGTCTTCTGGCAAGACAACCAGAATGGAATACAGCGAGGCCAAGCGTTGTCCCCGCAGGGCCAGAAGGTCTTCCTTACACGTCTGCACGTGCGCTACGATGCCACCCACTTTCCCGAAGACTTGATGTTCCAGGAAACCTCTGATCGGAGCAACTTCCAAGCACGTTATGTTCTCCGTCACCCCTGGACAGGCACGGAGAACTGTCCAGCTGCGACCGCCTATCGGCAACAGTTACGTGATCGGTCTGAACGAGAGGCGCAAACCCTGGCGAGTCTGACCGGATGGAATATCGGCGAGATTCGCAAGGCGATGAACCTAGCCTCATTGCCAGCAGGCGAGGATAAGAAGTGGTATCAGCGATTGTGGACGAACTAGATGATCAGGTTGAGGGCGAAGCCGGCATGCACGACTTCGCCCTCAACGACTCGACATCAACCGCGAATGAGCCGTATGTGGATTAACTTTGGATCGACAGTGAGAGTGATGTCTCAGTCACTGTTCGATAGGCCACAAGCAAGCTGCTGCTGGTTGTCGGTGAGTTAATCTCATCCGATACTTTAGGTAGTGGATGATTCTGCTCATCAGCCTTGGGCTCTTGCTTGCCTCGAAGTTCCTTCGCCAGATCCTCGCGTAAATTATCGAAGAAGTCTGGCAGATGCTTGCGGACCTTCTCTAACTCGACCTTCGCTTCCTTCAGTGCATTGAGGACTTGCTGAATGATTGATGCCAGCTGCGCGTCTTTTACTGGAACAGTGAGATGAGTTCCATCGGACGAATCCGATGACGGGGTGGGCGCCGTGGTACCGTTGGACGGTTGCGGGATCGCCGCGTCCGTCCCTGGCGCCCCACCCGGGGTACCGGATGATGCTGCCACCACCGCAATCGATCGAACAACCTCGACAGTCAAATCGAGACTGGAGAGTGAGTCCAACCGTGTGAACCCTTCCGCAAGTTTGCTGGTATGCGCTCTGGCATCCTCATCTTGGCCCTGAAAGAATCCACGAAAGATGTTCGCAATGTTCCCGAAGAGGGTTTGCAGGTCGTGCAGCTCCTCTTTATTGAGATCTCCGTCCACAGCAATACCGAACTCTCGTTGGACGGCGTAGTGTGTATACGTCGCTTCAACCTTCCCCGTTGTCCGATCGTCCGCCACCTGGGAACGATAGCTCCCGGATCGAAAATCGGTTGCAAGATCTGCGGTAAGGGTAATCCGATCCCCCTCCGCTGTCGTCACCGCAAGACGTCCGGACAAATCGTTGGACACCGCCACGCCGCTCACCCTGGTATCCAGTCGATGGCCCCCAGCATCGGATAGCTGGCGCAAATTGAAGAAGTGATGTGGATCGATGGATGTCAGAGCCTGAACCGGCATATGAGGTCTCCTACTCGATTGATGAGAGATACGCCTTGCCTCATTCCGCTATCGGCATCTCATCGGCTGAACTTAAGAGACCATATGATATAGTGGGGCATTCAGACATCTTGATCCTGATTGAAGAGGGAGGACTCCATGCCGAAATCTTTTCGAACGATGGCAGCCATCGGTGCAAGCCTGATGCTTGGCACAACGGGTTGCACCCTGAAAGCCACCATTAATCAAACGACCGACACGACATCCAACATCACCGGCACCACATCAGGAGCTGCCTGGTGGAGCGAAGATGGCCAAATTACGCCAGATTTCAAGGCGACGGCGTTCGTCTCGTTCAATCATGAAAACCTGGTTCAAGATGTCGCAGCAGGTCGCGGGGAGTATTTGGCCTCGATCAGCAGACTGTTGGGAGTTCCAGAAGGTCGGCAATCGGCATTTTTCTCCGCCGCCCAGGCAAATTATGCCGAGACGATAGGCAAGGATTCGACAGCATTGCTTTCACTGCTTCGGGATACATCCGGAGCATTCATTCGATAACTTGATTTGAGGGATCTGAGCACAGAGGCTGGCCGGTGCAGCCAAGAGAAGTACTACACTGCCAACGGATTCGATGCGGAGAAGGCGCTTGGTCCGCTCGACGAGACAATCCATCGGCTTATCGGGCAACGGCACATTAGGACATCGTCAGGAAGCCTTACGTTATCTCGTCTTTCCAGGTTCTTGTTCGCGGATGCGTCTATCTGCACATGCCGTCAACACGACGTGCTATCAGGCGAAAAATTCCACCGCTCCAGTTTCAACAGAATACATCGCGCCGGCGATCTTGATGTGCCCCTTGTCCTCTAGTCCCTTGAGCACGGAGCTGTCTGCGCGGATCCTGGCCATCGTCAATTCCACGTTCTTGCGCGCAACAGCATTGACAAAGAGGTAATTCTTCGCAGTGCGGTCCCCGTCATACTGGGTTGACTCGACCGCCGGGCGAATCTTGTCCAGCAGGCCGGTCAGATTACCGAGCTGCACATTGTCGATCGCGCCTTTGATGGCCCCGCAGTTGGCATGCCCCATCACAAGCACCAGTTTGCTGCCGACCACCGCACAGGCGTACTCCATACTGCCAAGAATATCTTCGTTGGCGATGTTGCCGGCGACGCGCGAATTGAAGGTGTCGCCGATCCCCAGATCTAGAATGAGCTCAACCGGCGCTCGTGAATCGATGCAACTCAGCACGATGGCCGCAGGATGTTGGCCCTTGGCGGTGTTCTTTTGCTCACGCAGCAAATCCCGCTCCTTGCGCTTGCCTGAGCGGAATCGTTCATTGCCTTTCTTGCCGCGGGCAATAATTTCGTCCGGCGTCATCTTGTCGTGCTCTTCTTTGGTCAGCGCGTAAGCAAGACTGCTTCCCTGCACCAACCCAAGCAATCCGACAGTCGCCGCGATACCCACCGTCGCGAGAAAGCTACGGCGATACATGGTCTCATCTGATTTGTGTATTCCTTGTTCGTGGTTCATTCAGATACCCCCCTTTCCTACGCCCCCCTACCTGTATCGTTGGTTCAGGCACGATTGGTTCACGCGGTTAGGTTTACGTATTCTGGCGACTCTCAGAACATCGACTTCGGCAGCAAGAGCGCGATCGTGATTATCTTCCCAAAACCACCTCCTCCTAGCATCGTCTATTTCTCCGCCTGCGTCCTGAAATTCAGACCGACTTCCCCGCTCTCCTCGAAGGGAATCGTAACGCTGCTGGAAGACTCGGCGAAGGCTTTTCCCTTGAGGTGATACTGAACCGTGGTGACACCAGAGGTGAGCCCCTGAGCCTGGCGAAGAATACTGCCCAACCCTATGATGACTTCCCCTCAGACCACTTCAGAGTCGAAGCGCTGCTCCATGAACCTCATGTCTTCGGGAACGAGAGTGACACTCGAAACCTTCGGCGGCTAAAAATGCCCATAGCAGTAAGGAGTAGGCGCTGATCGCCACGAGACGTGCCTCGCCAAGACCTGACGCTCTTATCTGGAATTCAATGCCTGTGCAGGTGTCGTCTTGCCCTCTGAACCTCCTCAGCGTGCGTCCAAGGAAGCTCAGAGGGAGGACTCGCTCAAACCAGATCTCGTGCAGCTTATTTCATGAGCGACGCAAAGAAATTGCGCGCCGCCTCACCGCCTGAAGTCCCGACGAAATCGCTCATGGTCTTTGTTATCCTGGGCACCATTTTCGGTCCCAAAGCCACCTTAGCAAATGCCGATTCCAGTCCGGCTTGGTCGTCGATCGGACCAGTCACCGCCTTCACGTCAGTCGCCTCCTTCAGGTAGGTATCCAAAACAGGGAGGGAGTTGCTCAGAGATGAAAAATCAGCAGCTGGCATTTTCCCCTTGGCGTAGTTGAGGATGGAGCCGACTGCCGCCTTCCCTTGGCTGGGACCAATCCCGTGTTGTAGAGCCACCAGGCTTGTGAGCGCATCTTGTGGGGTCATAGCTGGCAGGCTGGCACAACTGGACAATCCGAACGCACTCACAAACAGGGTGGTGGTGACGAAAGATAAGTACTTCACGATAAGACCTCCTCGCTTGCCGGATGAGATTAAAAATACATGACGGGGAGATTCGTTCGCGACGACTTCCCCGTAAAGTCATCCTGGATGACGCAAAAGAAACGACACACCGTCTAGCCGCATGAATTCCAGGAACATTTACTTACGGCGTTTGTGATCTTGGGTACGATATCACTCCCTATGCGCGGTTTGCAAAATACCGCCTCCAGTCCAGCTTGGTCGACGATCGGACCAGCCACGGTCTCGGGATAGCTCTGCATCGGATCTTCCACGGTGAGGATGTCGCCACTGAAGCAGATGACTGATATAGCATGGCCGCTGGCGGCCGGCAGTGTCACGGCCAGAATAGCACCGGTCGATCGAATCTCATCGTCACGCCTCAGGCTCTTCGCCACAGTATTGCGCTCGCTTCAGCGCGAGACGACCAAACCGTCTGTGCTCTGACTAACTGAATTCATACCTGCTGTCGAACCGGTGCCGGACCGGTCAACTCAGCAACGGGGAGCGTCACATCACCATGCCGACCGATTACGGTCCTGAGAAGCGCACCGTCCTTGAAGACCAGAAAGTTGGTGGGCACTGCCGGAACACGAGGGCCAGGCAGAATCACTCCGACCAGATTCAATGGGTCGGTGGCGGAAAGTTTGACCTCGTGACTTGTGGAGGCAGAAGTCTTCCTCATCGCCCGTAACGCGTCCACTGCCTCCGGTAATGCAAACTGCTCGCCGGTAAATCCCGTCACGAATCGACCACCTCGGATCTCCCCGGCCATTTCCATCCGACGATACTGCACCAGCAGATCTCGCCAGGATAGAGCCATCGATTCCCGTGCCAGCACATCGCGAAAAACAATCCCATAGCGACGAAGCAGTTGGCGGGCGGTGCATTCGCATAGGCGAACAGCCGTCAGATGAACGCTCTCAGCTGACCGCAACAGCGACCACCGTCCGACTGCATGCCGAGGCCGACGAGCCCGTTCCCGTCCCTCGGCGCGACGCCGATGCGGGTCCATGAGGGCACGGAGGTTATCGAACCCATCAGCCGTCACCAGACCGGCTGCCACCAGCTCCCACAATCCCTGCTCGACTTCAGAGGGAAGATGGTTGGTGATCCGCACCAGGTCGGTAAAAAAACTGGCGCCCTGTTGCTGCAACGCACGACGAAGATTTTGGGCCACCGAACTCAACGGTGCAAAAGGATCAAGGCCTACTGCCGCCACATCACGATGGAGTGCGGCGAGCAACCAGTCACACTCCTCCCGCGGGAAGATACTGATGGGCGCAATGCTCGTCGGGGTGATGCACCGCCCCTCCGTCTCACTACCCGATGCCAGTTTCGGATGGGGCGAGAGGCGCCCCCAACTGACTGCGCCGCTCAGACAGAGCCGATCTAAGAGTTCCGGCTCATACTTGGCCATCCTTGTACGTAACAGCTGGGGTTCCCACGCAGAGGCCGCGGCCTCGAACCCGGTGAGTTGTTTGATGACCTCCATGAGCCCCGCGTCCCCATGCTGACGCGACCCTGGCACAACATGCTGCCATTGCATCAGGAATCGCATGAAGTCCAATGCCGTCACCGGTTCCACTTCCTTGCGCAAGATCCCGATCGTCAACCGATGGATCCTGGCCAGCAAGCGGCGGTGACACCACTCCCGTCTAGATGCGCCCGATAGTGCTGAGTGCTCGCCTCGTTGGGCAGGCGAAGCAGGCTGAGGACTGAGTGCTGAGATTGGATGGAACTGGCCGCGCAGGACTTGGCCTTGGGATTCGAGGCGAATCATCGCAGCCTCAATGGCAGGAGCTGGAAGATGCAGTCGCTCAGCCAGCTCTGCCGTTGTCGTCGGGCCAATGCTTTCCATCCACCCAAGCACGACGGCATCACAGGTCGAGTCCTCACCGCCGGTTAACAGCTGTCGGACTCGCTCACTATTTTCGGTGGCAACCCATCCCTGTACATCTTGAATGGCAAGGACCATCACACGACCAGTCTCGGCTAGGGATGGAAAGAACGGCGTCCACCTGCTCGCGGCAGCCGCTGGCATCCACACCAGCGTTAAGAGCGCATCATGCAATTCGTCGGCATCGCGCACCACCGGCCAGGATTCATGCTGAACTTCTTCAATCGCCGCCGGATTCAAGACCCCCACCTGCCCCAGCAGATCCGGCGGCAGCGTCCGGCGCATCTCCACGGCCCGCGCCCGCCGCTCTTCCAACGGGGCGTCATCCAGGAAGGCATAGGGATTGGCATTCAGGATTTCGTGTGAGAACACAGAGGGCGCCGGCGTCTCCACCGCCACACAACGAATGTGGCTGGCCTCGATCCGTTGCAGCACCGCCGTCAGGCCATCAAGATCCATTGCCTCCGTGAGACAATCACGCATCGTCTCCATCACCAGCGGATGGTCGGGGATCTGACGAGCAGCCCGCTCCCCTGTTAGATTCTCCTGACAAGCAATCGCATCAGGAAACACCGCAGCAAGCAGGTCCTCTGCCTTCATCCGCTGAATCTGCGGCGGCACCTTCTTGCCGTTCGAAAAGCGCAGCAACGCCAGCGCGCGCGACGCATTCCAACGCCACCGCGTGGTGAACATCGGGGCCAGCAAGACCGCTTGAATCAAGACCTCTCGCACCGTATTAGAATGGAGATAGCCGAACACGGACTCCAGCGGGAAACTGTGCTTCTCACCCAGTGAGATTACGAGGCCGTTATCCGTCGCTGCCGCCTGCAGCTCGAAATCAAACGTCACACAAAATCGTTTACGCAGCGCGAGCCCCCAGGCTTTGTTGATGCGTCCACCAAACGGCGCATGGATCACCAGCTGCATCCCCCCGCTTTCATCGAAGAACCGCTCGGCCACGATCGTCTCCTGCGTTGGCACCACACCCAACACAGCTTTTCCCATCAAGACATATTCGATGGCCTGCTGAGCCCCCCGTTGATCAAGTGCGCAGTCCTGCTTCAGCCATTGCAGTGCTGAGTAATGAGGACTGGGGACTACGTGCTCTGAATCAACAGGAGAAGACGCGTGCGTGGCGATATCGTGGCGGAGCGTTGCGACTTCGGCGGAGAGTTCCGCTGTACGCGATGGCGCTTCCCCTCGCCAGAACGGAATGCTGGGTGGCGCTCCCTGCGCATCTTCTACCCGCACCTTGCCCGCCTCGACGCCCTTGATGCGCCATGAGGTATTGCCGAGCAGCATGATGTCACCCGCGAGACTCTCCACGGCGAAGTCTTCATCAACGGACCCAACCACTGTGCCGTCCGGTTCCGCCACGACCGCGTAGTTGGCCGTATCCGGAATCGCGCCGCCGGAAGTGATGGCTGCCAGCCGCGCCCCACGTCGGCCTTTGACTCGATGATTGATCCGGTCGTGATAAAGATAGGCCAATCCGCGCCCTCGTTGCGTCGCAATGCCATCTGCCAACATCCGCACCACGGCATCGAAATCGTCCCGTGACAGGGTGCGATAGGGAAAGGCTCGCCGACAGAGTGCGAACAAGTCCTCCTCGGCCCAGGTCTGGCTGGCCGAAGCAGCCACAATCTGTTGGGCCAAGATATCGAGTGGAGCCGGCGGCACGGTGATCTGATCTAGCGTCCCCTGCTTGATTGCCCGCACCAAGGCGGCACATTCCAGTAATTCATCCCTAGTCATCGCAAACAGATGACCTTTCGGGATTGCGTGGATCCAGTGGCCGGCCCTGCCAATCCGCTGGAGCGCCGTGGCAATGGCTCTCGGCGACCCGATCTGACAGACGAGATCGACCGTGCCGACATCAATGCCCAGCTCCAACGAGGCCGTGGCAATCACGACACGAGTCTTGCCGGTTTTCAATCGCTCTTCCGCCGAAAGGCGAATCTGCCGCGAGAGGCTCCCATGATGGGCCGCCACAACATCCGGGCCTAAGTCTTTGAGACGCTCTTCCAGATAATGCGACACCCGCTCCGCCAACCGACGCGTATTGACAAAGACCAAGGTCGAGCGGTGCTGGCGAACCAACTCAGCTACACGATCGTAGACATCCGACCAGATCGCATTCGTGGCGACGGCACTCAGCTCATCTTTCGGCACTTCGACAGTCAGATCCAACTCGCGACGATGGCCGACATCAATGATCCTCGGACGTGGGCGAGTGCCGACAAGAAACTCCGCCACGGTTTCAATCGGCCGTTGCGTCGCTGAAAGGCCGATCCGCTGTGGTTTTATGAAGGTGAGCGCTTCCAGCCGTTCCAACGACAGCGCCAGATGAGCCCCGCGCTTGTTGGGGGCCAGCGCATGAATCTCGTCCACGATCACTGTGCGCACCGTCTGTAAGAGCTTTCGGCTCTTCTCGGCAGTCAATAGGATGAAGAGCGACTCCGGCGTCGTGACGAGGATATGGGGCGGCCGCTTCAGCATCTGCTGACGATCCGTCATCGGTGTGTCGCCGGTACGGACCAAGACGCGTAGTTCCGGCATCAGCAGTCCGGCCTGCAAGGCAAGCTGCCCGATTTCGGCCAGTGGCTTCTGAAGATTTTTCTGGATGTCGTTACTCAAGGCCTTGAGCGGCGAGACGTAGAGCACATGGGTGTGGTCGTCCAGTTCACGGGCCAGGGCTTGCTTGAAGAGCTGATCGATGCAGGAGAGAAAGGCGGCGAGGGTCTTCCCCGATCCGGTCGGCGCAGCGATCAGCGCATCCGTTCCAGCTTGGATCGCGGGCCACGCTCGGAGTTGAACGTCGGTCGGCTGGCCGACCTGCGAAGCAAACCATTCCGAGATGACCGGATGGAATCGAGTGAGTGACATCAACGGCATTTTAACACGCATGAAAGATGTCAGCAGGGCACACCTGCGCGTCCTCACCCTATAACATCATGCAAAACTGACAGCCCGTTTCGCAACCCATGGCAAATGTGGCATCATGGCAATCTCATGTACCTTTCCATCGTCATCCCGGCATTCAACGAAGCCCGTCTGATCGAAGGCTCGCTGCAATCCGTCGCTGCCGCGATCGCTGCGAATCAGACATCCGGTTTCACATCCGAGATCATCGTCGTGGATAACAATTCCACTGACAACACGGCCGAGCTGGCTCGACAGGCCGGCGCACGCGTGGTCTTTGAACCGATCAATCAAATCGGCCGGGCCCGCAACGCCGGTGCCGCTCACGCCACGGGAGACTGGCTCTTGTTCTTGGATGCCGATAGCCTGCTGAGTCCCGGGCTGCTGGCCGATATTCTGCAGCTAATTGAGTCAGGACAATACGTTGGATGCGGCAGCACACTGCGCATGGATGGGCTACCCTGGTGGGCGAACTTGAGCCTACAGTTCTGGACATCGGTCTCAGTGCTCTGTCGCTGGGCTGCTGGAGCACTGGTAGTCTGTCGGCGCGACGCGTTTCAGGAAGTCGGCGGGTTCGACCAGGAGCTCTACGCGTTAGACGAAATCAGGCTCAGTAAACAGCTCAAACAATGGGGACGCCGACGCAACCTTCAATTCACGATCTTAACCAAGCACCCTCTCGACACTTCGTCGCGTAAAGTGTCGCTCTATTCGAGCCGAGAGATTGCCGTGCTAATCTTCCGCATCTTTTTCCTCCCGAAGCGAACCTTGCAAGATAAGAAACACCTCTCCGTCTGGTATGACGGACGGCGCTGACCGTCACCCTTCAGCCAACAAGGCTTGGATCTGCCGCTCTGTCTCGCCGTAGCCCCCTTGACCGATTTTGCCATAGCGTATGATGCCGCGCTTATCGATCAAGTACATCGCCGGCCAATAGCGAGTGACAGGAACGAACGTGATACGGGATTTTCCTGAAATATTGGGAACGTCCCAATTAGTTGGGAGAATTTCTTGGGGCCGAGAGGCTATGGAATGGGATGATGAGAAAACCAGTAAGTCTGCGAGTATCAGTCCAGTAATGCCGCCAAGGCAGTGTAATCAATTGATTCTTTGACTCGATCGAGCCAAGCCTTGCGCGCTGCCTGTTCAGGACGCTGCAGAATATCCTCCTCGGCCAAGGTCACTGTCGACAGGACAATGACCTGGATCTTTCCCGGCTGATTCAGGTTCGGAAAGGTCGGATCCATCTGATAGGCGAGCGCTTGTTCTACCGGGCCTGGTTTTAGGTTGGTCAATTCATACGCACCTCGCAAGGCTTCTTCCTCCAGTACAGCACGTTCTCCATGATCCTTGCTAATGTGGTCGGCATCCTGCAACAAGTCCATGGCTTGGGTGCGTAACCGGAGCGCGACGGCTTCCTTGTCGCTCGCCATCGCCTCTCTCTCCAAAGCTCGACTCTGCTCGCGTAGTGCACCCGCTCTCTCCTGCTCATCCACACTGAGCGTTTGCAGCTCATCGATCTGAGTCTCCATCGCCTTACGGACGGAGCCATCAGTATCTGCCCAGACCGCCGGCATGGCGAGTTGCTGAGCCGTAAATGATGCTCGATAGGGATGATAGTCGTTGAGCAGTTTCGTGAGCTGGGCGCCTCGTGCTGCATCTTTGGCTTGCCCGACTTGAAGGTCTACCGTCAGTCGTCTCATGTTTTCCACATATTGGTCGGCGCCGGCTGGATCAGTTTTTCTCCGCAATGCCGCAGTACGGTCGATCATGGTCTGATCGGGAGCTTTGCGTAAAGCTATGGCGTTGCGCCAATCAGCCAAGGCCCTTTCACGGGCAGCACCCACGTGATCCAGACGATCGCCAAGGGTTTGAGGAATCCACGGCAGCCGCCTGTTCTTCGAGATCACCACCCACCCGTTATACTCAGGATACCCACCGATCATGCCGGTCAGCTCCGGAATCTCATCCTGGCCCATGAACATGTCCTTCGAAAGGTGGTTGAAAAAGATGCTGATCTTTCCGATTGATCCGGCTACGCGGTCTGCATCGGGACTAATCCCACAGGTTCCTTGCCAGATCGCGATACCGAGTGACGTCTGTTCGGGATAGGCCTGCACGATCAACCGCGAATCATTCGGTTTATACCGGTTGGTCGCCATCGTGGTCCGCAGGCGAACAGGAACCGGCGAATTCAGGAACTCTTGTGACTGTTTGAGAATGGTTTCCGCTGCGCTCATGGCTTTCAGATGGCGCGCCCATCGTTTATCGGTGACAGGCCCCTCGTTCTGACGAGGCACCCAACACTTGACCTGGGCATCGGCTATTCCAACGTGACCGATCAGCATCAAGGCGAGAAGGCCGACGCCGAGCAGAGGCGTGGCAACCATCCGAATAGGCATTGGGCCTCCTTCCATCAGAAGGGTGAGAAGATTATCCTGTTGGTGAGCTTGGTCTGGAGATGCCGAGTTGTTTCATGCGCGCTTCGAGCGTGGTCGGATTAAGGCCGAGGATTTTCGCTGCGTATTTCTCACCGCTGTCGCGCCAACTAGTCTGTTCCAGGATATCACGGATGTGCTGACGTTCCATCTTTTCGAGCATCAGTGTCTGTGTCATCTCCCTCCTCGGTTGGATGGCGAGAGCCCGTTGATCGGTTCCAGCTCAGACTCTTCTCGCTCCTCTGCCAGTAAACACCCCTTGCTCCCTTACGCATCCGCGACATATGATCACGGCATGCAAGTTCAACTCAGCCATCCCACACGAACCATTGAGATCAAAGGCCCGAAGAAGGCCAAAGACCTCTTCAAAGAGCTCGGTCTCGTGGTCGAAGCACATCTGATCATACGCGGCGATGAACTCGTAACCGAAGACGAGATGCTTTACGACCAGGACCAGGTCGAAATCCGCCCGGTCATCTCCGGCGGCTCTCCACGCTTCACGAGTCACGAATGAACTGTACTAAATGCAAAACCCGCGCAGTGATCGACCTGCCCCGCCATAATGCTGCTTTCTGCAAAGGCTGTTTCAACATCTATGTGCATGACCAGATCAGCCGGGCCATCAAGTCTGAAAAGATGTTCGGAAAGGAAGATCGCATCCTCGTCGCGGTATCGGGCGGGAAAGATAGCCTGGCCCTCTGGGATATTCTTCTCAAGATGGGGTATAAAGCCGACGCGCTCTATGTGAACCTCGGTATCGGCGGCTACTCGGAAGTGTCCCATGCCAAAGTCGTCCAGTTTTCAGAAATGGTCGCCGCCCCACATGGCGCAGTTCTCCATGTCCACACTGTGGAGCAGGAAGCCGGCGCCGGAATCCGGGAACTGGCCATGCTGATTCATCGTCCGACCTGTAGTACATGTGGCACCATCAAACGCTACCAGTTCAATCGCGTCGCGCTGGAGCACAAGTACGATGTGATGGCGACCGGCCACAATCTCGATGATGAAGCAGCCCGCCTGCTGGGCAACGTACTCCGCTGGCAGGAGGAATACTTGGACAAGCAATCCCCCAGCCTCCCGGCCTCTCTCGACGGGTTTGCCAAGAAAGTAAAACCGCTCTTTCGCCTGTCCGAGCGTGAATTGGCCGCCTATTCGGTGCTCAACCGCATTGACTACATCGTGGAAGAGTGTCCGATGGCAAAAGGCGCGCGAACCCTTCTCTATAAAGAAGTACTGAATCGGCTTGAGACGGAATCCCCAGGCACCAAGCAAGCCTTCTACTGTGGTTTTCTCGACAAACAGCGCAAGCCCGAAGCCTCCCCGACCACCATGGCTGAGAGAGACCAGGCCATGCTGCATCCCTGTTCCGTCTGCCAACAACCTACCACCGCTGACGTCTGCTCTTACTGCAAAATGATGGCGCGTGCCAAAACTCACAGCCTGTAAACCACTGCCATCCTTGCCTGGAGCATAACTATCTCCCGCAAGAACTCAGGCCGGCTCGCGGCGTGCTCAACCTGAGCAACTACGTCCTTGTGCTCTCTGAAATACGGTAGCGCTGTTTGATGGCTGTCACGATCTGTTTCGCTTCTGCTTCATCAAGGCCTACCCCGAATCGATGGGTTCTTGCCCCATAATCAAAGACGATCACTCCACCACCAATTCCCCATAGTTGGAGACTCGATGAAAAATCAAATGGATTGACGCCAAGGTCTCCCACCCGTACCTCACGCATCTGGACGAGATCATATTCCTTGTCAAAACCGAATTCCCCTATGTTGCGTCGCGTCGTGAACGTTTGCCCCTGCACCGTGAGAATTTCCTTCCCCATCATCTGCCACAACCAGGCATAGATGGCGAACACACCGCCGACCGTCCAGACCCCAAGCCATGTCAGCATGAAGACTTCTCCCCCCGGCGGAGCGTCTCCTTTCAGCAACTGATGGGTGACCATGATTTCACCCACCCCCCAGCCACAGATCCAAAAACCCAGAAAGCAAATCACTAACCAACTGCGTCTGCAAGGCATCACGATGCGGAGCCCCTGCGACGTATCCGCGATGGTGATTCGAGAGTCAGCTGGTTGTCGCTTTGCCATGGGGTGCTCACGCTGAAACGGTCGGCATTATTACATGGATGACCGGTGAGTCCCAGAAAATATAGCAGCTGAATCGATGAGTTTTCTTGAGCTTAAGGCGGAGTCATAGATTCAGTGAGCCGGAATGGTGGGGGCAATTTTCTCCAGGATCACTTGCCTGACCTGCTTGGCGAAGCGTTTAGAGACCTCCAGGTTTTTCAAGACATGGCCTGACTCTGAGACATTGTACGTTGCCGGTGGGACCTGCGTCGTGATCGTCGCTTCAAAGACGACCGCCAGCATCTTACTTGGTTTTCCAGTTTTCCGGTCGATTCCATAGGCTTCCTTTAGCGAAACTTTCGGCGACACTTCGACATCGGCGCTCGCCACTTCATGCGAGCGTAACAAACCGGACCGACTGTGATTCTCTTCAATAAGCTTGATGATGGGATCTGCCTCTAACTCACTTCGAATCTGCTCCGCCACTGCCCCTTTGGATCGCTCCGCCTTCTCCATTTGTGTATCCAGTATCGGCTGGGCAAGACTGACATAAATAAGATCAGTCGGTTGCCGTTTAAGCGCCCGGCTCGATTGTTCCAATTGGTCAGCGCTCTTCGCATTGAGTTGTTCTGCAATCTCTTGCGCGGCAGCCTGCTGCTTCGCCCTTGGATCGTCAGCATCATGGATGGTGGTATTGCCATTCTGGTCAGTTTCGTACACCAGCGTCTTGGAACCCTGTTCATCGACCCGATAGACCTTCTTTCCGCCGTTCACATTGGCCGTATAATACCCACCAGAACAGGCGACCATCATGACAACGGCAACGGCCAAACAAACAGAACTGGTCATATGCAAAACATGACGGGTTGTGACGGCCATAAGCTGTACTCCTTTTCCCATTCCGTACGGGTGCGTACCAAGACACTTACCTCTTCCTGCGCTGAGGTAAGTGTAGCAGCACGGCTACCACTGCTTACGCGATTGGGTTATCCGTTCTGAACGGGCTCAAGAAAAATCTGAATCTACCGACGCTTAGTGAGAGGGCCCACAACCAAGCGTGGAAGAAGTCTTTGATAGGTTGTGGTTCGCCACGTAGCAGACTCAATGGATGTTCTTACTTCCTGCAAAGCGGATTTTTGTTTGAACCTTCCCTTTCATTTGATCCTATAGCCGTTGCGCACGCTCTTCCGTACGTAAGCCAATGTTCAGGTAATGATGGATGACATGCTATCCCCAGACCGGAGCACGCGGCTAGTCCACGGATTCTCTCAGGGTTCGATGCCGAACTTTCAGCAAAGGCCGTTGCCGCGCTTACTTGCATGGGCGTGACTATCAAACCTGGAAGCCCAGTGAGTGCCGTCCATGCCGACAATGTGAGAGTTGGACTGGAATGGATCTTCTCAACAAACGTCATTTGGGTGGCAGGCAATCAAGCGTCTCCCCTCCGGAGTTATCCTGAAGTTCGTTGAATGTTGCTGAGTGGCTCCGCCGTGGGATACT
>SWDS01000011.1 GCA_005116745.1 Nitrospira sp.
CAGAATCGCTTTTATCACAGCTTTTGGTGGTGGTGTTTCACTTTTTTTCGGTTTTTTATCGGTTTGGCTGTCTTTGCCGTAATAATCGATGTGGAAGCTCAGTACATTTTTGTCATCGATGGCGTGGGTGATGGTATAGGCGTGTAGTTCTTTTTCGAATATATCTTTGGTGGTTTTAAAAGAGCCAACCGTGCCGTCAATTTGTTTGTAGCTGGCGTTGTCGTCAAAAATGGGCGTGCCAGTAAAGCCAAAAAGTTGCGCTTTCGGGAAAAATTCTTTAATGGCTTTGTGGTTTTCACCAAATTGGGAGCGGTGGCATTCGTCGAAAATAAACACAATGCGCTTGTCGCGCAGGGGATCAAGGCGTTCTTTATAAGTCAGTTTTCCCTTTTGTTTGTGATTTTGGTTGCGCTTGCTGTTTTCATCCAGCGCCAAACCGAGCTTTTGGATGGTGGTGACGATGACTTTATCGGCGTAGTCTTCCGATAACATGCGCCGTACCAGGGTTTCGGTGTTGGTGTTTTCTTCTACGCAGCCTTCCTGGAAGCGGTTGAATTCCTCACGGGTTTGGCGATCGAGGTCTTTACTGTCTACCACGAACAGGCATTTTTCAATATCCGGGTTGTCTTTAAGCAACGTGGAGGATTTGAACGAGGTGAGGGTTTTGCCGCTGCCGGTGGTGTGCCAGATGTAACCATTACCCCGGTTTTGGTGGATGCAATCGACAATGGCCTTAACCGCATAGATTTGGTACGGGCGCATGACCATCAGTTTTTGCTCGCTGGACACCAGTACCATGTAGCGACTGA
>SWDS01000012.1 GCA_005116745.1 Nitrospira sp.
GGAAATACGGCGGATTGACCTAATACCGGATACGCATCGCCGCTATCGCCACCACAACCGTGGGTAATGGTGAAGCCATTGTAGCTGGCTGCTCCGGCAGTATCGCTTACGGTTACTCTATCGCGGACACCCGTGTGGGCGAAGGCTTGGCCGGCAACGATCAATGCTGCAACCGAGCAAAGTGCTAATCTTGTTTTTTTCATTGTAATTACCCTCTTTACCGTTTTGTTAACGGATTCATTACTAAATTGCTTTGATATTTTCCGTAAAACCTCAGCGTAGGTAGACGAACAGTCGCTTACCCGATTATTTTCGGTCTCTGTAGAAGATTAAAGCAAATCATCGCCATAACCGAATTCATGGCCCCAGCCTTGGAGCCAAATCTGAAAAAATTTAACCAAACAGCACTTAGTTAAGGCAGCTCTGACCAGGTTGATTCCGTTCATGGTTCGACAGGCTCACCACGAACGGAATCAAAAACTTGCCGTTCGTCCTGGGCTTGTCGAAGGACTTGAACAGAGCTACCTTAGGTAACCACTGTTTCAACTTTCAGAAACAGAAAACTCCAGGGCGTACGCATTGCACGACACACCCTGGAATGGCAGATAAAGGCTTGTCTGGGTCAAATAACTTAAACAAGCCCTAATCTTTCATGAAAACAGCTTAAAGGTTTGAATTGCCTTTGGTGAACGGACGTGTGTTTGGCCCAGTCAAGATGGCATCAAACGCAGCGCCGGTAGGTTCAATAGTCACAACCCTTGTTCCGGTGGCCGATGCGTTGATAACAGTCATAGTGGACCAGTAGGTTGGCTGCACCACCTCTGGATCGTTATATAACGCGCTGCCGCCGTAAGGTGCCGTAAACCACCAATCCTGACGGTTGTTGTCGCCGTTGCCTGCCCTCAAAGTAACGTAAACCGGCGCACCAGCAACATTGATTTGGTCAGGCGCTAGCGCAGATGACAGCAGCGGAATGTTACGGCCAAACGCATCTTTTGGCTGCTTGAAGGGGCCTGACGCATCGTTCGCGGCATTTTTATCAAAATCGCAGTAGTTGATCACGCCGATACGGACGTTAACTTGCTTAACGGAAGGGTCGATGATTTTAGGCACGGTCACTT
>SWDS01000013.1 GCA_005116745.1 Nitrospira sp.
GAGTGCTCTCGCCTTCAGCAGGCCGTTCTTCGACGGCGGGCTGATCAGCCGGCGGGCCGCGCTGAAGAGCGCGTACGCCCAGTTCGTGTTCGCGGTGTCCGGTGCAGACGCCGACCAGATGGACCGGATGCGCGCGCAACTGACCGCGCTGTGCACCGGCTGGGACGTCGAGCAGGTCCGCTCGATCGTGGACGAGACCCTGCACGACATCGTCGATCCGCTGATCTACGCCGAGGCCGGCACGCTCATCGCCGAGCACATCGAGCAGGGCCACGACGTGGTGATCGTGTCCGCGTCCGGCCAGGAGGTGGTCGGCCCGATCGCCGCGATGATCGGGGCGACGCACTGCGCCGCCACCAGCATGGTCGCCGTCGACGGCCGCTACACCGGCGAGATCGGCTTCTACTGCTACGGCGAGAACAAGGCGGTCGCCGTGCGCAGGCTGGCCGAGGAGCACGGTTACGACCTGAGCCGGTCCTTCGCCTACAGCGACTCCAGCACCGACCTGCCGATGCTCGAGGTGGTCGGGCACCCGAACACGGTCAACCCGGACCG
>SWDS01000014.1 GCA_005116745.1 Nitrospira sp.
CATGCTCAAGACTGGCCTCCGCACGATCGAGGTGAGCCGCGCGCGGATTGAGCATCTGCAGGACTTAGTACCGGGAGAGAAATGGCGACTGTGGGTGCATGGCAAGGGGAGAGCGTCCGCCGATGAGTCGGTGCAGGTGCTGAAGGAAGTGTACGAGCGGATCCAGACGTACCTCGCGTTCCGGCCGGACCCATTGCAGGGGAGTGATCCGTTGTTTGCGACGACGGCCTGTGTCGATCGCGGGGGAAACATCGTGACGGCAGCTGGGAAGCGACTCTCCACGCGGGCGATTCATCGGATCATCACGGAAGGGTTGCTCCTCGCGGGCGTGAAGAAACCGGGCATTGTCGTCCATAGTTTGCGACACTCCACCCCCACCTTTGCGCTGCTCAACGATGCGAATCCGACGCGCGTGCAGAAGATGATGCGGCACCAACACTATGCGACGACGGAGATTTATGTCGAGGAGGTACAGGAACTGCTGGAGGGGGCGGAAGATGCGGTGACGCAGATTTAGGCGACAGGATCGAGAGCGCATGAGCCCAACCATCTACTCGGTGGTCCTGGATTCTTACTGTGGCTCTTAGGCTGGGTGGGCGTAATACTCAGTTACACAGTCTTGTCCAAAACAGCTTTGGACGTTGGGTCATCCAACAGTATAGGGTGCCG
>SWDS01000015.1 GCA_005116745.1 Nitrospira sp.
TCAGGGAGCCTTTGGGCGGGGCGCACCGGAATTGCCAATTGATCGCCGCAAATTTGAAAGATGCCTTAATTCGTCACCTGACAGATTTGCAGCAGCGGACTATTGATGATTTGCTGGCAATACGTTATCAGCGGTTGATGGGCTTTGGGGCTTTTGTTGAGGAAGTTGTTAAGTAGATGTAGGGTACGCATCGCGTACCTTGTTGATGCTTACTTAATATGATCTGTTCGAAAATGGTACGCGGTGCGTAGCCTACAAGACTGATAAATTATAAAGCCGTTCGTGGTGAGCCTGTCGAACCATGAACACATTGATGTGTCGCTAACGCGACGATTGATTTTAATCGGGTTCTCGCACCCGAAGGCGAGATACTTTTCTTTGCTTGTCCAAAGAAAGTATCCAAAAGAAACGACCCCCGGATGCCGCTTATTTCCTGCGCTTCTCGCATTTACCGGGGGTTGTCAAAAGGGACTTCCTGTCCCTTTGACAACGTGCGGCATCCCTGCCGCACCCCTAACGGGCTATCCCCGACAAATGCTCCGATGCCCGGCGCGGTTACGGGAGTTGGCGGATTTTTGAGATAGGATGTGCTGAACAAAGTGAAACGTATCTGTCGCGAACGATGCGCCTCGTTCCTCGGCACATCCTATGAACTACCGCTCTACCCATCCTACGCACTCTCATATAAGGTAATCTATGAGCAATATTATTGACCAAGGTCAAATTTCGGAAC
>SWDS01000016.1:0-279 GCA_005116745.1 Nitrospira sp.
CCATTGATGTCTACATCGCCGAACGAAATGCGCGGCCCACCCCCTTTGTATGGACCAAAACGGCGCAGGAGATCCTGGCAAAAGTGAACCGGGCACGGCGAGGCCTTGATAAGACAAGAACAGCATGAATCACTACACTAGATTGACGCCCTCACTCCTCTGAAACCAAACCCCTGGGAGCTGGAATTTCCTGCGTTCCCTCTCACGGAACGATCCAGGGCAAGTGGCCGAATGTTGATCGAGTGTCTGGGCTCTACGTATCATGGCTTGGTCACCAGT
>SWDS01000016.1:289-530 GCA_005116745.1 Nitrospira sp.
CTATGCTGCGGAATTGGTTACCCGCAGGTATGCGGGGCGAGCGGACATCGAGAGCCGGATCAAGAAGTGGTGGCTTCAAGTTCCAAGTGCAACGGGTGAATGAAGGCGCCACTGCGCATAGACTCCCTGGGGGGTGGCAAAGTCCAAACATTTGCGGGGATGTGTATTCAACCGATGGGCAAGGGCATTCAACTCACGCTGGGTATAGCCCGACAGGTCCCTGTCTTTGGGCAAATACTGA
>SWDS01000017.1 GCA_005116745.1 Nitrospira sp.
GCCTGAACTTGCCAAACTGACTGCTGCCGCCCAAAATTGGTGGGAACTCGTAGAAGGCTGGCTTAGGTGGCCTTTAGGCCAAATGGATGCGTTGACCTGTTCGCCTGGGATACTGGACATGCTGGCGTTCCAGCGTGATGTGCAACGCTTTACGGATGAGCCTGAAAACCTATATCGGAAGAGGGTAAAATATGCCCTGATAAATGCCCAGGATGCGGGCAACAAGGCAGGGTTTATCCGTATTTTTGCGCGGCTGGGTATTGGTTATGTTGAAATTATTGAACGTTTTGATGCGGTCAATTGGGATGTTATACGCTTGCGCCTATCCGATAGCCAGATTGCGGGCAACCCTGAGTTATTGATGAACATTGTCCTTAAATATGGCCGTACGTGTCGGCGTTATGAGTTTGAGACGTTGACGGCTTTACCGTTGACGATGCCCGTTTGGGGGGTTGGGCATACGTGGGGGTATAGTGTTGCGAGCATTTGATTTGTGTTCATGGTTCGACAGGCTCACCACGAACGG
>SWDS01000018.1:0-266 GCA_005116745.1 Nitrospira sp.
TCAACCAGGACATTGGGGATTCCGTCCCTATCCCCGTTGCCAACTACGAGGCAGGGCAAGGCAAATACGGTCGCTTGCTTGTAAATGTCGCGCAGCTCTTCTTGCGTGACCGCGCCACATAGGCTTACCGCGTCTTCAAGGCCGAGTTCTTTGATGAGGCGAACCAAGGTGTCGGTGTAGCCGTCATCACCACCACCGACAATCTGGCAATGAAAACGGTGGCCTCTTTCCTTTAAAAGGCCGCAGGCTGCTATCAAGTAATCAAA
>SWDS01000018.1:276-557 GCA_005116745.1 Nitrospira sp.
TAGATTTTATGGATTTTGGTGCCTTTTGGCGCAAGGCGTTTAAGATGTTCTTCATTAGCGCCTGTACAGGTCACCAAAAACTCCGCCCGGCGCATTTTTTTCTGTAGCAGTTTGCCGGGGTTTAATTCCTTTAGGTAAATATCTTTGGCATGGGCGGTAAAGCTAAAGGGAATGCCACTCATTCGGCTGGCAAACATGGCAATCGTGGTTGAACCATGACAAAAATGGGCATGTAAATGCTGGATTTGTCCCGATTCCAGTGCCGCATTCGCTATATAACC
>SWDS01000019.1:0-236 GCA_005116745.1 Nitrospira sp.
ACGCTGCCGCCGGAGCGTTGGATAGGCGACAATGACTGGATCGACCGACTGAAAGGTGTATCAGGATCGGTCTACATCCTGGCACACGAGAGGCAGTGGTTTCCAGCCCCGTTGATCAAGATGGAAGCAAACCTGATACGACTAGCCGAGTCTATCCGCTACCATATTCCCACACTTCGGCTTAATAAAAATTAAACCAGATGTTAGTAGCATTTTGTCCGGTTGTGCGGGAGGTA
>SWDS01000019.1:246-684 GCA_005116745.1 Nitrospira sp.
GTGTAGTGCGTCATAAATAGATTGACAATCAACTCAAATTCCACTTACAGGAATGTTTTCACGACCTAGGCTACAAGCAAGGCGACTTTCCAGAATCTGAGCGGGCAGCCAATGAGACCATCGCGATTCCGATCTATCCGGAGCTGACATTGGCCCAACAGACCGAGGTGGTTGAGGCGATTGCTAGTTTTTACAGGTAGTCTACAGGGTCAATCTAGTAGGTTGGGCAGCAGACACCGGGCGAACACGCGTTTCCCTGACCGTGTGTTGATCCTCCGAGCGGTACGATAGGAAGGCGGGCAAACTTTGTTCTAGTTCGAGTCCCAGCAAATCGACTGACTTTAAGGGGGAATCTGTGCAATCGGCCAATTTAAATACTACCGTTGAGGAGAACAATAAGTGGAATGCCCAAGGTTCGAGCGTGTCTTCCTGGCTTCG
>SWDS01000020.1:0-1135 GCA_005116745.1 Nitrospira sp.
CGATGAACAAGTCTTCCGCCTCGATTAACTGCCCTTGTTGTTTCAAGTCCTTGTAAATTATTGCCGCTTGTTCCGCAACAGGCAAAATCGAAAGGCAATATCTCCATATTGGCAAACATCGACTGCCAGTAGCGGTCTTCATCCTTATTGTCGCCACGCAACAATTCGTATACTGTAATGCTCGAAACTGCGAAACGATAGCCTTGTACGCTAAGTAGGTAAAGCAAGGATTTGTCTTTATCCGCTTTTTTCGCTCGTTTATGTGCAATAAGCACGTTGGTATCTAGACAAATCATGTCCATTGCTTAAGATGCTGCCTTTTTTCTTCAATCGCTTGGTATTCCTCGTCAGTCATTTCCGGGCTGTCGAGCAGAAAGTGCAAAAAATCACCTTTATCGTCCTTGGCGTTTTCGTCGGCTGATAAAATAATCAACTCCACTCGTTTAGCGGTAAAATTTTTTGGAAGCTTGACATGGATACTCCCGTCAATGACTTCGGTGTATTCTTTTATGGCTTGCATGGGGTTCTCCTATTACTCTGGCGATAAAAGCTAAACCTATCGTTTAAGGAATCTCTGAACAAGTTGGTTCCGTTCATGGTTCGACAGGCTCACCACGAACGGAATCAAATACTTACCGTTTGTCCCGAACTTGTCAAAGGACTTAATCAGAGTTTCCTTAACTACCATTCCCACACTCTGTATCCAATACGACTATTTCAGGCATTCAAAATCCTCGATATCAACACAAGATTCTATTAAATCGCCGATTATCTTGCTTTTACCTGCAATGAAAACTGGCGGTTGGCGGCGCTTACCAATAGTTTGATGATTTGTGATTAGCTCATGCAGAACCAGATTAATGACTTCATTAACATCCTCAAGACCCACGGACTTCGAGGCATTTTCTAATAAGGTGTCGTTTATGGTAATGGTTTGTTGCATGGCTAAATCCTGTTGTTAAACCTATTATTGCTTTATTACTTTTATCGCTCCCATGCTCCAGCATGGGAGCGATAAAAAAACCTATACGGTAGGATGCACTGTCAAACTCCCCCGTCCATCTTCAGTGATCTCATCATCACTGATTTTAAAGTTACCCAGCTTCATGGTGAGATAGCGGTCAAAATACGATTT
>SWDS01000020.1:1145-1391 GCA_005116745.1 Nitrospira sp.
ATCAAAATCCGGCCTGACGACTTGGGTTGTACCCCACTTGATATGGACGACTTTACCGTCAACCACCACCAACTCACCATCTTTGAACACATAATCGGGCTTTTCAAACATGGCTTGCCGATTGGTGTTATCGGTGTACACGGTAATGTCCGCAAAATTTCCTGCACCTAAGCCACCTCGGTCTTTTAGGCCAATCAATTTCGCCGCACCGGCGCGGGTCATGATGGCGATTTCCTGGAGGCTGTA
>SWDS01000021.1 GCA_005116745.1 Nitrospira sp.
ACCTTCGTTCCGCTCATTCAACCCGCAGAAATTGCACTTATGAGTTGAATTCGCGATCACTCTCCGGATCCCTGGAAAGAGTCTACGTCGGCGAAGCCTGTCTGAACAGCACCGTCTGGTGGCCGTGCAGAGGGGGGAGTGTCACGATCGTCCCTTGCTGTGTGATCCCCGTCACCGAGGAGCCCTCCGACTTGACTTGCCACCCAACAGGCACCTCGAGGGTCAGACCGGACAAAGCCCGCGGAATGGTCAGCTCGACCCGGAAATGGCCCGCCATCCGCACCACTTCAATCCCGACTTGATCGCGAGCCGCCCACCAGTCTCCAAACTGGCCGACAGAGCCGAACCAAGCAAACGAACGCACTCCCTCCACAAATCCTTTCTCGAACGCCAGTTTGTGATCGAGAATGTTCGGATGGATTAACACCACGCACAGCCCCCCATATTGACTGATCTGCCGTGCCACCGCCAGCGCCTGCGGCAGCCGATCTCCCATCTTGGGTAGCTCCTCGTCCTCGATTGTGACGGGGAATTCAAATACTCCGATTTCCGCCTGCACCGATCGATCATAGTTCAACTGATAGGGCAGATGAGTCAAGGAGTTATTGGCCGTCGTTGAGGAACTGTAGCGATAACTGGTTGCAGCCAAGGCCTGCG
>SWDS01000022.1 GCA_005116745.1 Nitrospira sp.
AGAGTCTGTTCATAATCTTTTGAGGATGTTTTGATAATGTTCTCCTTTTCACCGCAAGAGGAGACGTTATGCGCCAGAGTTATCCAAGCGATATTAGCCGAGAGAAGTTCAATAGAATCCTGCCCATTTTGGAGCGTGCACGGAAGAAGACCCGCCCACGCTCGGTGGATTTATATGAGGTGTTCTGCGGCGTGACGTATGTACTCAAAAGTGGCTGTCAGTGGCGCATGCTGCCGAGAGAATTCCCTAAATGGCGCACCTGTCACAGCTATTTCCAGCAATGGAGCGAACCGCAGGAACGCGGTATCAGCCTCTTGGAGGAAGCCTTAAAAAAATGTGGTTGGCGCGGTGAGACAACACAATGGTCGGAACGACAAAACCAGCTTCATCATCGTTGATGCACAGAGCGTGAAGAACACTGATACCGCCGAGGAAAAAGGTTATGACGGCGGCAAGCTGGTATCGGGCATCAAGCGTCATATCGCGGTGGATACGCAAGGTTTGCCACACGCGATTCACATCACCACAGCGAATGTGACCGACAGGGCAGGAGCACTGGAGGCGTTCAGCCTGCACCAAACCACGCTCTCTGATGTCAAAAACGTGCTGGCAGATGCGGGCTACACGGGTGAGAAATTTGCCGATGCCGTGCGGAACATCCTCGGGTGTCCCGTCGCAATCGCCAAGCGCAGCGAACTCCACACCTTCGCCGTCATCCCCAAACGATGGGTGGTGGAGCGTTCCTTCGCGTGGCTCGAAAAATGCCGCAGACTCTGGAAAAACTGCGAACGCAAACTTGCCACAAGCCTCAATATGGCCGTTCTCGCTTTCCTCGTCCTACTCCTCAAAAGATTTTGAACAGGCTCT
>SWDS01000023.1 GCA_005116745.1 Nitrospira sp.
CAATACTAACCGAGTGTCTCGACTTGAGAAATTGCACTTATTGTATGAATGCGCGGTAACGCTGCAGAAAGAACTTAGGGTCGGATCTTGTATTATGCATTGTGAAAACCGATTCGATTCTTAATAGCCCTGTCGAAAAAGCGGACTGGTTGATTTGCCTCTGGCGCAGCGCGGCTGTAGCACACAGAGATCGTATATGAGTCGTAAGGTACTCCCCCTATGATGCGGAGGCCTTGCGCAGATATCTCAGGCACGGTCTGCCACTCGGTGACGGTGTATGCCATGGGCGGCTCTTTGGAAGTGAAAGCTTGAAGGGCGGTGGTTGTGGCTAGGCGGCGACGTGGCGTTTGATCTTGCGAAGTCCTTACTCACGTTGTGCCAAGCAGGATTGAATTGACTCTTGTTGGGACACCGTCGTAGAGAGAAGCGTCTTCACCAGGGGTTGATAGGGAATTCCAGCTTTCTTGGAGCGAGTCTTTGCTGCGCAAAGGTCGGCTACGTCAAGATTGAGGGTGATGGTGCTCCGCCCCTTCTTACGAAAGGCGGTGCGAATGAGTTCAATTCCTTGTCGATCGATCTTGAGATGGCGAAGGGTTGGTTGGTTCATGATAGAGCCTCCGAAACTTTCTCCATTCAGCGGAATCAGTGGTGCGAATTGTCTTGCCCGCTTGGCGAGATCAAATGTGGTAGAAGTTGTTTTAAGGCG
>SWDS01000024.1 GCA_005116745.1 Nitrospira sp.
GCCCTTGCGGGCCACACCCTAAGCTTCGGTACATGACTTAATTCCCGTTACATTTTCGGCGCAGAAACCCTTATTTAGACCAGTGAGCTGTTACGCTTTCTTTAAAGGATGGCTGCTTCTAAGCCAACCTCCTGGTTGTTTTGGGATTCCCACATGCTTTACCACTTAGTGATGACTTGGGGACCTTAGCTGTAGGTTAGGGCTGTTTCCCTTTTGACGACGGACCTTAGCACCCGCCGTCTGTCTGCCGAACTAGACTCGTTGGTATTCGGAGTTTGGTTAGGATTGGTAGATCTCGCGACCCCCGCACCCATCCAGTGCTCTACCCCCAACGGCAATCATTCGACGCTCTACCTCAATAGATTTCGCGGAGAACCAGCTATTTCCCGGCTTGATTGGCCTTTCACCCCTAAACACAACTCATCCGATAATTTTTCAACATTAAACGGTTCGGTCCTCCAGTGCGTGTTACCGCACCTTCAACCTGGTCATGCCTAGATCGCCGGGTTTCGGGTCTAATACATCAAACTCAATCGCCCTATTCAGACTCGCTTTCGCTGCGCCTACACCTAACGGCTTAAGCTTGCTTGATACATTAAGTCACTGACCCATTATGCAAGAGGTACGCGGTCACCCCCTAAAGAGGCTCCCACTGATTGTAAGCATTCGGTTTCAGGTACTGTTTCACTCCCCTCATCGGGGTGCTTTTCACCTTTCCCTCACGGTACTAGTTCGCTATCGGTCACATACGAGTATTTAGGCTTGGAGGGTGGTCCCCCCATGTTCAGACAGGATTTCACGTGTCCCGCCCTACTCGAGTCTCGAGCTTGGCATTACCTGTACGGGGCTGTCACCCGCTGAGGCCCACCTTTCCAGATGGTTCCAGTTGTCCTAATTCAATCACTGGCCTGGTCCGCTTTCGCTCGCCACTACTCGCGGAGTCTCGGTTGATGTCCTTTCCTCCAGGTACTGAGATGTTTCAGTTCCCCGGGTTCGCTTCACCAGGTCTATTTTATTCAACCTGGGATACCTTATCCACCTCACTCAGCCTCCGTCGAAACGGAACCAGAATGAAATGGTGAAGGTGGGTTTCCCCATTCGGAAATCGCCGGATCAAAGTTTGCTCACAACTCCCCGACGCTTATCGCAGCGTGCCACGTCCTTCATCGCCTGTATGTGCCAAGGCATCCACCAAATGCTCTTACCTCACGCTTGAGAATCCACACCATCAACGACAGCCTTGCATAAGGA
>SWDS01000025.1 GCA_005116745.1 Nitrospira sp.
AAAACAGGTTCGCGGGCAGGCCAATAACGGTGTCGATATGGCCGTCTTTTAACAGCTTGGTGCGGATACGTTCTTCCACACTGCCACGGAACAAAACCCCGTGCGGCAGAATAATGGCCATTGTGCCTTGGTCACTTAAAAAGTGAAAGCCGTGCAGCAGGAAAGCAAAGTCCGCAGCGGATTTGGGGGCAAGGCCATAGCTTTTAAAACGGAAGTCTTCGCCTAATGCTTCAGTCGGCTCCCAGCGATAGCTGAAGGGCGGGTTGGCGACCACTGCATCGCACTCCAGCTTTTTGGCGGGATTCATTTCATTCAGGATGTCCCAATCGTTCAGCAAGGAATCGCCGTGGTGAATTTCGAATTCGGAATCTTTCACCCCGTGCAGCAGCATGTTCATCCGCGCCAGGTTGTAGGTGGTGATGTTTTTTTCCTGCCCGTAGATTTTGCCGATACCGTGGTGGCCGATGTGTTTGCGTACGTTGAGCAATAACGAACCGGAGCCACAGGCAAAATCCAGCACCTTATCCAGCTTTTTCTTTTTGCCGGTGGCCGGTTTCTGGCTATCGAGGGTAACGATTTCGGAAAGAATCGTGGAAATCTGTTGCGGCGTATAAAATTCACCGGCTTTTTTGCCAGAGCCTGCGGCAAACTGGCCGATCAGGTATTCATAGGCATCGCCCAGAATATCGCTGTTGGTCGAAAACTGGGCAATACCTTCGGGGCAATTTTGCTAATAATTTTGCACAGTTTGGCATTCCGTTCCGTGTAATTTTTGCCGAGCTTTTCGGAATTAAGGTTAATCTCCGAGAACAAGCCTTGAAAGGTGCTGTCAAAGCTTTGGTTTTCGATGTACTTAA
>SWDS01000026.1 GCA_005116745.1 Nitrospira sp.
CTCGGGCCTAATTAAGAAAATTACTTTTGAGAAAAGGGGCGTGATACCGCCATGAGGTATCACGCCCCTTCTGTCATCAGCAGGATATTGAAAATTCATCCAGCCTCTATGGAGGCCATGGTTGAGGATAAGATTGAGTGGACTCAACCCTAATCTCGACCCCAGCCTGTTACGCCGATCTCAGGTAAGAGTCCCGGCGCTCTCAACTGCCGCTGCGCATCCCTCCACGGCTTGATCGTGTGACTTCCTGCAGAGGCAGATGAAACGAGTCGGGCATTTCGCGTTCGAGTTGCGCATGGTTCCATTCAGCCCCATACCTTACTGCGCACGATTGCCCCCATAAGGATCTAGTGAATACTAGACTGACTGCTTGCGCTAGGGCCAATAGGAGAATTTACTATTCTAATGAGTTGAAAATGTCTTGACATAGGTATGCGAACTTTGTGATAAGGTATGAAAAGTTAATTCAACTATGGGGTAGATGTACGTACGAGAAACATACATACGAGAGCAAGTACGTAGGGACTTGTTGTCGGATGTGGTCAAGATTCTCTACCGGAACGTGTATCTGACTCGCCGCACCTTGGTCGAGCGATCATCTCTCGTGCTGTAGATCTGCAAATAA
>SWDS01000027.1 GCA_005116745.1 Nitrospira sp.
CAGTGTTCGAGGCGTTCGAGCGATCCAATACATCAGCGAGCAATTAGGGCTGAATCTGTTCGATGTCAGTAGGTGATCGTGTGCACACACGCTGGAGGAGTACAGATGGGGCCTGAAGAACAGCAGCCACGAATCAGAAATAACCCTGGAGGTAGACCTGTTTACGAAGTGTGATCTTCTCTAGGACACAGTCAAGAGGGGGCATTAAGTGCAGGGACTCATTTGGCAACATAAAGGTTAATCCTTTAGACCACTCGCAGGAAAGTTACGTACCACCCCACGACAAGCTGTGATTGAGTGAGGACAACAGTCCGAACTTCGGGATCACAGAGCTGGCCTCGGCCCAGGTTCAAACAACCCAAGGAACTGATATGAGCACGTCATCGCCCTCCTCAAAACACAACCGCTTCACGCTGGCCATCGGTATAGGTCTGTTAGGTGGCATTGTGATGGGACTGTTACTGCACTTCAGCTATCTGGCAGAGGACAAATGCGTCACGGCTCGCCGTCGAGCAACTTGATCTGTTAGGGGAACTCTTTCTGCGCCTCATTAAAATGATGGGGCTGATGTAGCTACGACTTGTTAATTTCGGATTGATACCAGGATTTCAG
>SWDS01000028.1 GCA_005116745.1 Nitrospira sp.
CATCAGAAAGCGCTATTCCCTAAAGGCTGCATACCCAACATTTGACATTATCTCGAATTAATGAGCTGCTACAAAAGGCTAAGCTTAGCAATATTTCGGCCATCCTAAATCAACACTACAGCGGAAGTGGCCTGATAACATCTGCGAAAATCGCTCCTAGCATTACTCGTGTAGTCGAGCCCTAAAGTAAACTCTACCAGGGAAAATATACGGGCAGGCTGCCCCTTACAGAAGGTATTCGGAGCCCGCTAGGCAATAGTTTGCCTGCTTGCCTATTCATCCGTGGTGTTCAATGACATAGGATGCTAAGCTGCTGCCTCCAATACTTTCTTCTCGAGTTGCACAATAGCGGGATTAAACCAAACGGAGTAGCCAACTGACGAGGCACACATTCAAGAGTCTATCTAGCCGGCTGACGAAAGCCGGTTTCGCAAACGATTTTTTGCGCTCAGCAATCTTGCCGGACTGGTGGGATGACGATTGTCGAGAAGACCCCAGGCTCCTCCAAGACATTGAGATCCGAGTTGCACGATTTCTTGGCCAGTCTCTAGCCAATATTAAAGATCCTAGCATGAGATTGGCAGCGCCCGCGTATCCAGGAGCGCAGCTGAGACGCGTTAAGGATATAAACCGTGACAGGCTTGGGCCCGCGATTCATTC
>SWDS01000029.1:0-276 GCA_005116745.1 Nitrospira sp.
TCATAATTCTTACTCGACCATGATAAGGGTTTAGACCAGCTAGGAGCCGCTATCATCATCACGAAATACAGGCCAAGTCTTTCGTCATGCCCTAACGGCGCTTCCTCATTCGGAATGCGTGATTTCTCAAGGAGAAAGGGGTAAGCTTCCGGCGCGATTGAGCTACGGAGTCCTAGCCTGTTGGGGTCGTTCCTGGTTCGCCAAATGTGCTTAAACATGCCACCTCCTGAAGACAAGGCTCGTGAGCAGATCGACAAGGTGATGGAGAAGTGCAGC
>SWDS01000029.1:286-524 GCA_005116745.1 Nitrospira sp.
TTAGGGAAGTTGAGCTTAGGCATTCCCTCTTCGTCGACCGACGCCTGTCGGTTGTCGAAGGACTCGAAGTTACCCTCGACGCTAACCTCACCCGAACCGACCGCTTGCGGCAATCAATTTTTGGCCAGGTCTTTTTTCTGGTCGCTTGACTGTGGATTGATGCATTCATGGTACCAACCCCTACCCCAATCCTTCGATTCACCCACGTAGATAACCTCGATACGATCATTCGTCTGGG
>SWDS01000030.1 GCA_005116745.1 Nitrospira sp.
CGAGCTTCGCACAGATCATGGGCTGTTGGGGTACACCGATCTACGAACGACAAGCATCGATATCCATGTTCTTCATCGGAGGCCTGCACGTGTCCGCAGTCCGTTGGATGGCATGTGAATCCAATACGGGAAGAATGTTATGTGGATCCGCATAACAACCTGTGATCAATGGTCGATCAGGCACAACTCATTGAATGGGCGTCGATCATGGGATATTGTTCACGATTATTGAAGGTGTGGTATGCATACGCGTATAGAACATGGCAGATCCGGTTCTTATGCGGATCGGCCTAAACATTGTTGGGCCGCAAAAAAGAGTAACTGAATGAGTAGTGATCTTGCGAAATTCGAAGATGATTTCTCATTTGTCAGAGATCACGTCAGCGATTTCTTTGACAGAGGATCTGTCAAGCGCGCACTCGATCTCATCGACGATGTCGGTATAACTGGATGGGAAAAATGGTGGCAGGTTGAATTCTGCTCGTGGCTCGCAGAACACGACGGAATTGGGGATTGGGTTATGGAGGAAGCTTTCTTTACTGATTTAAGGTGCAACTTGGCCAAGGACACCATCGCTATTGACATTGGC
>SWDS01000031.1 GCA_005116745.1 Nitrospira sp.
AGCGGTCAAGTCGGTGAACGAGATTGCCCAGGAATACGGGGTCCATCCAACTCAGGTCGGGCAGTGGAAGAAGGAACTGCACGAACAGGCGGCAGACCTCTTCGACGCCAAGCGTGGTCCGAAACCGGCTGACCCGTCGGCGAGTCCTGAGCGGCTCTACTCCGAGATCGGGCGGCTCAAGATGGAACTGGACTGGCTCAAAAAAAAGTCTGGGCTATGCCTGTAGCCGCACGGACAGGCTGGGTGAGCCCCCATGAACCACTGCCACTGACCCGGCAATGTGCACTGGCCGGGGTGACGCGGTCCACGCTCTATGCGCCACACCCAGTCGCCACACCAGACGAGCAGGAATTGACATTGCTGGGACTGATTGACGCGGAATACACCCGGCATCCATTTTACGGCAGCCGCAAGATCCGGCAGTACCTGCGCGGGGTCGGACACCCGATCAACCGCAAGCGGGTGCAACGACTGATGGGCATACTGGGCCTTGCGGGCATGGCCCCGGGGCCGAATACCAGTCGCCCACACCCGCAGCACACGGTGTATCCCTATTTGCTTCGAGGCGTGGTGGTGACACGGCCCAACCAGGTCTGGAGTACGGACATTACGTATATCCGCTTGGCGCGTGGATTTGTGTACCTGGTGGCCGTACTCGACTGGTATTCGCGTCG
>SWDS01000032.1 GCA_005116745.1 Nitrospira sp.
ACCACCGAGCGCATCAAGAACTTGCCGGCTACGTCGAATGGATCGAGTGTCGGATCAAGTTCGGCAGTCGCCAGTTGCACCTGCGCAAGCGCCTTGATGGCAAGCGTGAGCGAGGCCGGTAACGGGACTCCATGCCGTAGTGAGACCACGCTCATTTCTTGTAGAATCGGCCCGATCTGCATCTCTGAAAGGTCTGCAGAGCGAAATTTTGCCATCACGTCCCCGACTTCACTTTGAAACTTTGGCACATCGAGGTCCTTGCGATTCACGGCGCCGGTCATCATCAGCGTGACATCGGTAAGAAACGCGGCATCTTCTTGCCACAGCGCCATCAACAAGAGCAGCAGATGCTCGCGGAGATCGGCGCCGATCGCGCCGACCATCCCGAAATCGAGAAAGTAGATGCGGTCTTTCCACCACATCAAATTCCCAGGGTGGGGATCGGCATGGAAGAAGCCATCGACGATGATTTGTTTGTAGTAACTCTCCAGCAGTTGACGGGCGGCCTCTACGCGCTCGGAACCTGCCGGCGCCTGCTTGATCGGGATGCCCTGGATC